>CAIVKT010000156.1 GCA_903906615.1 uncultured Bacteroidota bacterium
AGGTCTTCCAGCAGGCCGCTGCATGCGGTGAATGGGTACGTGCTTATAGAATCGTAGCCATGATTAAAGTTGACACCATTGTTGATGCTCAGGTAAAGATTGCTCTTCACCATGATGATGTTGTTATTGGCCACACAAAGCGCACGCGGGGCATACCCATCAGCAGGGAAAACCTGCTTAGAGGTCTTGCCATCGTTGGTGCAATAAAGCGTACCTGCGGTATCTGTGAAATACAAGGCATACGGCGTTTCAATAACAGTATTATTGTTGATACCATTTACCTTAGTGCAACTATAGTAACCGGTAACACCGATCGCAAACAGCAGCACTAAGCCGTACAGGGATAATTTTTGCATTGGATTTTTTTTACTAAGTTATAAAAGTTTATTACTAAAATCAAAAACTAAAATTGGCAGCCTTCAATGCAGCTCTTTCCAGGCTGTCTTTAGCTTGGCGGGCATCATTGATCTTCATGGCGTAATCCATGATATCTATAATGCTGTTCTCCTCGGTATTCATAAAATTAATATCGAGGTGGTAGCTAAAAGAATTGTCCTTAAAACCACCACCGGAAAGGGATATATTGTTTAGGAGCTTCTTGCTGTTCACAATAACCGCCGAATCGTATGCCGAGTGGCTGATGTTGGGGTCTATATTCTTCAGCATACCCTGTATATCAAAATAAAAGGCGGATGGATTGCCGGTAAACTGCGATGATATTGGTTCCGGTAATTTTTGCCCGGTATATGCATTGCCCAGGAAGCCCGAAGCGTATGGATATTTGTTGGAGGCCACTACATACTGGTCGTTGATCAGGATGTATATGGAGTCCTTGTCGTCCAGCGGCACAGCATAGCCATTGGTTATTGGTAAGGTCATGGCCATCAGGCCATTTTGCTGGGCAACATCGATCAGCTTCTGAAAGTCTTCTTTTTTATTGATCTTGATGGCATAGCTCATGCTCATGCTTGGCTTCTGGTTCTGGTGTACTACCGTCTGGCCCATAAAGCTGTCTTTCACCGTCACCACATGCAGGCCAAAGTCGTTCATCTGTATGGCCATGTCGCCGGTAAAGGCATCCAGCACATGGTCTACATCCAGCCCCTGTGTGCTAAGGCCGGCATTGGCCAGGCCCAGCAGGCCCATAGTGTCCAGCGCGGCTTTTACACCTTTTGGCGAGATATGGGCAGCCATCAGCATATCCATATTCTGCGATGGCAGGCGGGCTATCATGTCTTTATCTACATTCGTGGTCCCGAATTCGGTACCCATTGCTTTCAGCCCTTCGGGAATGTAGTATTTCATATCCCCGGTGATCCTGCCTTTCACGAAATCAAAACCGACCGTGAATGCAGCGTTCTTCCACAGTGTATTAGAGAGCGATACGCCATTCATGCGCTGCGCCATGCTGCTCGTCATGTATTGCGACATCAGCTGGTCATAATTGAGCCAGAAAGAAATATCATGCTCTTCCATGGCCAGCGTATTGAAATGCTTATCCGCAGTTACCGAATTATCCTTTTGTATAGTGAAGGCATTATCCATTTCAGCCGACATATCCACAAGCCCTGCGGGCTGTGCAGTGGGGGCATCATAATCATCGGGGCTGTTCAGCACGTTGATCATGATCATCAGGTTCTTGTTCCACGCTACATACATGCCGCTGCTGAGGCTGGCTTCTTTGCGGTCGCCATGCTGCGTTATAGTGGCTGCGGGAAATACTTTTTTTACATAAGCCTCCCACTGCCCGGCATCCGAAAGCGGCACCAGTCCGGTGATCCGGCTGCTGCCCTTGGAGCGTGTATCCGACTTTACATACACGTAAAAGGTGTTGTACAGATCTATGCCCGAGTTCTGTATGTCGTTCATTGCATCTTTGGCCCCCTTCTGCGGTATACGGGCCTGCATCTCTTTAAAGAGCTTGCTGCCCGTTATCACATTCCAGGCTATCTTCTTGCCCAGCGATTTCAGGTTGAGGCCCGCCACAGCTATCGCATCCTTGGGTATATACTTCGCATGATCGGGCATCTTGCTACATGCCGATAACAGCATAGCAGTGGCCGAAAAAAGTATGATACTACGGGTATAGCGCCGCATAAGTGTACTTAATATTTTAGTTTAGAATGGCAGGTCATCTATAGCTTCAGGCGATGGATTGAAATTCGGCGCGCTGTTAAAGTTGCTGCCACCGTTGTTGTTACCGCCATTGTTGTTGTATGCCGGAGCCGGTGCGTATTGCTGCTGGCCGCCGTTATTGGCTGCCGGCGCTGCGCCGGTAGCTGCTTCTATACGCCATGCGTCCAGGTTAGTGATGTAGTTCACCTTGCCATCGCGCTCCCACTTATTGCCTTTAAGGTTAAAGCTTACTTTCACGAGGTCACCTTCCTTGAACCTGTCTATGATCTCGCACTTGGCCTGTACCAACTGCATCTTCGCAAAATTGGTATAAATGTTGCCATTGATCTCTTCGGCCAGTTCTATTACGAACTCACGTTTCTTAAATTTTTCGCTTACTTGCTGTGAATCGTACTTTACGAGCAATTTACCTGTTACTTCTAAACTCATGTTAGTGCTATTTAAATATAAAACAATAGATACAAAGATACAAAATAGAGAGGATGAAGATAATAAAAAAAGCGCCGGAAAGGCGCTTTTTCTTAAAATTTTTAGGGAGGCTAATGGGGCTCGAACCCACGACCCTCAGAACCACAATCTGATGCTCTAACCTACTGAGCTATAGCCTCCGTGATAATTTCGGACTGCAAAGGTAGTGTTTTTTGTTTTAAAACGGTAATCGTTAATCTTCTGTTTTTGCGCGCCCTGATGCCGGTGGCGCTACCACGATCACTATTTCGCCTCTCGGCGGGGTCTTTTCATAGTGGGCGGCAAGGGCTGTAAGGGTATTGATATTGGTCTCTTCAAACATCTTGGTCAGCTCCCGGCACACAGCAGCCTGCCTGTCGGCGCCCAGCACAGCGGCCAGTTCATTCAGCGTTTTTACCAGCCTGTGTGGCGATTCGTAGAGTATAATGGTGCGCTCGTCTTCCTCGGCCAGCTTGCGCAGCATGGTTTGCCTGCCTTTTTTAATGGGCAGAAAGCCTTCAAACACAAATCTATTGGCGGGTATGCCGCTTTGCACCAGCGCAGGTACAAAGGCCGTAGCCCCCGGCAGGCACTCCACAGGTATGTTCTGCCTGATGCACTCGCGCACCAGCAGGAAACCGGGATCGGAGATGCCGGGCGTTCCCGCATC
>CAIVKT010000157.1 GCA_903906615.1 uncultured Bacteroidota bacterium
AAGCTAGTGATGGAGACAACTGTGCATCGATCCATATATCTATGATCATGCAGCTATAACAGGATGATCAAATTTAGTACTCACGTATCGCAGTGCGGCTTCAATATCTTCTTTTTCGAGATCGGGAAGTTCTTCAATGATCTGTTCCTGGTTAAGACCGGAAGCAAGCAGGTCTATAATGTCAGTTACACGTATCCTCATTCCCCTGATGCAAGGGCGGCCTCCGCATTGCTCCGGATTGACTGTAATGCGATTTTGCCAGGAATTGATATTCATAGTCGTGTTTTCTATTCCAAAGATACAAAATATGCCTTTATGTATGCAAAATCCCTACTTATCCACATTACCGCCACTGCGCATTTCATCTTAAATATATAATACCTACTTTTGCCAAAATTTTTACCCTATACCTATGCGTAGCTGGTGGTGGAAAATACTTTGTGCCTTAATTGTAGCCTATGTGGTGGTGGCCGGCTTCCTGATGCCCGTGCCCAGGCTGGATATACTTAATGAGACCATCCGCAACCTGTACTTTCATGTGCCTATGTGGTTTGCCATGATCTGCCTGTTCGGGTCGGCATGCTTCTATTCTATTAAATACCTGCGCACCGGCAACCTGCAGGATGATGTGTATGCCGTGCAATATACCAATACCGGTATCTTCTTCAGCATACTGGGCATGAGTACGGGTATGGAATGGGCGCAATACACCTGGGGCAGCGCCTGGAGCAACGACCCCAAGCAGCTCTGCACCGCACTGAGTATGCTTATCTATTTCGCCTACGCTATACTGCGCGGTGGTCTTAAAGATGATGAGAAGAAAGCCCGCATCAGCGCGGTATATAATGTCTTCGCATTTGCCATGCTCATTCCGCTTATTTTCATATTGCCCCGCATGGTCGATTCGCTGCACCCCGGCGCCGGCGGCAACCCAGCATTTAAGCAATACGACCTGGATAAAAATATGCGCCTGGTGTTTTACCCTGCAGTAGTGGGTTGGATCATGCTCAGCTATTGGATCGCCTCGCTGAAGATAAGGGTGGGCATTCTTAAATATAAAAAGGACATCGCTTTTTAGTAAACACACATGCTATGAATAAGAACCTGCTGTCAACAATATTTTTATTACTTATAACAACAACTATAGCCAGCGCGCAGACAGAAATGGCTGATACAATGCGCAGCAATGGCAAAATATACGTTGTGGTTATGGTATTAGCCACTATATTTGCGGGAATTTTTGCGTACCTCGTATATATCGACCGCAAAATTTCTCGTTTGGAACAAGGAAAAGATTAATTAACTCAACTTAAAAAATAAACAAGGTGGATACAGCAACTGCCAAAGCCCAGGAAGCTCATTATAGCTTTTTTCAGGGCGTAGAGCGCAACTTTGATAAAGCTTCCAAATATACCCGTTTCGAATCAGGTATACTGGAGCAGATCAAGGCCTGCAATTCCGTTTACAGGATGAAGTACCCTGTACGTATCGGTGACAAGATAGAGGTGATCGAAGCCTATCGTGTGCAGCACTCGCACCACAAGCTTCCCTGCAAGGGCGGTATCCGCTACAGCATGGATGTGAACCAGGACGAGGTGATGGCACTGGCCGCACTGATGACCTACAAGTGCGCTATCGTGAATGTACCCTTTGGCGGCGCCAAGGGCGGTATCAAGATCAACCCAAAGAACTACTCAGTATTTGAACTTGAAAAGATCACCCGCCGCTATGCGAGTGAGCTCGTAAAGAAAAATTTCATCGGCCCCGGCATTGATGTACCTGCACCCGATTACGGTACAGGCGCACGCGAAATGAGCTGGATCGTAGATACCTACGCTTCCCTGAAACCGGGCGAAGTGGACGCACTGGCTTGTATCACCGGCAAACCTGTAACACAGGGCGGTGTGCGCGGCCGCACAGAGGCTACCGGCCTTGGTGTATATTATGGTATCCGTGAGGTTTGCAACACAGCCGAGGATATGAAGAAGCTGGGACTGCCTGTAGGTATAGAAGGCAAGAAGGTAATAGTACAGGGCCTTGGCAATGTGGGCTTCCACGCTGCTAAGTTCTTCTTCGACAATGGCGCTATCATCGTGGGCCTTGCCGAGTACGAAGGTGGCATCTACAACGAAAAAGGACTGGACATTTATAAAGTGGTAGACCACCGCAAGAGTACAGGCTCATTGCTTAACTACCCCGGCGCTACCAACATCAAGAACAGCGCGGAAACAATGGAGCAGCCTTGCGACATCCTGATACCTGCTGCACTGGAAAACGTGATCAACGGCAGCAATGCAGCACGCATACAGGCGAAGATCATAGGCGAAGGCGCTAACGGCCCCCTAACCCCTGATGCGGATGAGATACTGAACCAGAAAGGCGTAATAGTAGTGCCGGATATGTACCTGAATGCAGGTGGCGTAACGGTATCTTACTTCGAGTGGCTGAAGAACCTGAGCCACGTTCGATTTGGCCGTATGGACAAGCGCTTCAGCGAAAACCAGAACGACTCTATACTGAAATCAGTAGAAAGCCTTACCGGTAAAAGAGTTACAGACACAGAGCGCAAGCAGATACTGCATGGCCCTGATGAAGTGGACCTGGTGTACTCCGGCCTCGAAGATACCATGATCGGCTCTTACCACGAGATCCGCGAAGCGTTGCTCCGCCTCGATGGCAAGGTGGATATGCGTACCGCAGCCTTCACCGTAGCTATTGATAAGGTAGGTGTTTCTTACGAAGAACTGGGGATATTCCCATAAGACCTCTCCCCGGCCCTCTCCCAAGGATAGGGAGGTATGCCGATATGCACAGGCTGCTTTCGGGCAGC
>CAIVKT010000158.1 GCA_903906615.1 uncultured Bacteroidota bacterium
CCGCTCCAGTTCATCGGTGGTCAATGACGATAAGATGATGCGTGCCGTGGCCGACCCCACCCCGTTTATATTGAGCAGCTGGCGAAAGGTGGCCCGCTCTTCTTCATCGGCAAAACCATACATCACCCAGGCATCTTCGCGCACCTGCACATGCGTATACAGGCGGCACTCTTCGAGCGGCTGTATCTTTGCATAGGTCTGCAAAGTGATATTAAGCTCATAGCCAACCCCATGCACATTGATGTAGATGAGCGAGGCCGATTTATAAACAATTCTACCTTCTATAAAAGCAAACATGACTTCTTATTTAGCGCCCTAAACAGCCTTATGAAATAAAAAAATGGTATGATCGCTCATACCGCAGGAAAGGTACAAAAATAATAGCAGTAAGCCCATCACAATACACATACCTGCTCTTTAAAAAACATAAATATCATTGTCATTTATTAAATGTATGCACATGCGATTTTTGAATGCGAATTTTAAGTTAATTTTATGCCTTCCAAAGTTGAATTACTTTAAATAAAAACAAATAAAATGAGCTTAAGGACCAAATTGAGCTGCATCACGCTCGCCATTTGTTTGCCATTTGTACAGGCAAGCGCGAAACAAAACACGGAAATAGAATCATTCATCCGGCACGTACAGGAAAATACCCCATTTGTAACCGTCAACAACATCTGGCAAACAGACCCGAATTTCGACCAAACCGCACTCCTGCAAAAAGTGGAGAAAGCGCAGCCACTCACTATAGATTACACAAAGGTGGCCGGCTTCATGCAGCAGAAAAATACAGGCATCAACCTGGTAGTACCCGGCATAGGCGGCGGCACTTATACCATAGACCTCGCCCGCTACGATTTCGTTTCCAACAGTTTCCAGGTACTTGCCAGGGGAGCAGATGGCAAGGATAATCCAGTAGCTTATACCCCCGGCCTGTATTACAGGGGCGTTGTAGAGGGCATACCCGGCTCGGTAGCAGCCTTCTCTTTCTTCAATAACGAGGTGTATGGCGTTTTCTCCATACCAGGCGAAGGCAACTATACATTGGTACCCAATACTATGGTTGGTAAGTATTATGACTATAACACACATTATATTCTGTATAACGACCATGACCTGAAAATAAAAGCCCAGGGACCCGGCTGCGCCACAGATCAACTGCCCGACCTGCATGCCGCAGAGCGCACAACCAGCACTTTGGTGGGTAATGATGTATACACTAATTGCACAGAAGTACGTGTGCTTGAATTTGCAGATTATGATACTTACCATAGTAAGGGAAACAGCACCACCACCGTGACCAATTACCTTACCGCGCTGTTTAATAATCAGTCTACATTGTACAGGAACGAAAGTATTGGGATCGTGCTGCAAAAAGTGCTCATAGACAGCACCACAGATATATATGAAACAGGTATTGCCGACCTTTCCAGCGATTTCCTGGATACCTTCGGAAAACAGATACAGAATACCTACAAAACCACTTATGGCTGCGATATGGCTGTATGTTTCAGTACCAAGTACGGTGACATGGGCGGCGTAGCCTGGATACAGGAGTTATGTGCCAACTATTATGCAGCACAATTTGCAGGCGCATACGCTTTCTGTAATATCGACAATTCAGCAGTAGTGAATTTCCCTACATTCAGTTGGGACGTAGAAGTATCCACACATGAAATGGGGCATGTACTCGGTTCACCGCACACACACCGCTGCTGCTGGAACCCGCCCGGAACCGGCACTACAGCTATAGATGGCTGCTACACCCTGGAAGGTTCCTGCGCTATGCCGGTACCGCAATACCCTGTGGGCGGCGGCACCATTATGAGCTATTGCCACCTCACCAGCGATGGCATCAACTTCAGCAATGGCTTCGGCCCGCAGCCCGGCGATACGGTACGCTATTATATAGCGCATAAATTCTCGGCTACCTGTGGCGTGCATTATACGCCTACCACTGCATTGTCTACTGCCAACAGAACGATCTCTGCCAACAGGGAGTGTACAGATATAGCCAGCGGCGATACCACCACTTACTATTTCTACGACAACCTTACCGCCAGCCATACAGATGATACGCTGGTGCTGATCGTGAAAAAACACGGCAACTCAATTGGCGACCTAAATACTTCGGGCTTCTCCGTAAAATCAACCACTATAGCCCGCTACGGCAGCGGACGCGGCGATACGCTTACCTTCCCCGCAGGCAGCGCGCATGGTATAGACGTAAAGAATATAGCCATGCGCAGGTTCTGGACCATCGCCGGTGCCACTACGCCCACTACCGCAGTAGATGTGCTGTTCCCCTTCCTGCTGGCTGATACCGCAGATGTGGATGGCAGCGTACCCGGCGGCATAGCCCTGAGCAACTACAGGATGTATAAGGTGAACAGCCCTATAGACCCTAACCCGGTCAATAACCTGGTGGGCGCTACTTACAGCACACTGAGCCAATACATCAACGGATCGCCCGCAAGCACCAGCCATTGGGCGCTGACCACAGTAGGTACTACCAACTTCGCTGATATGAAGATGACCAACCTGAACGGTGGCGGCACAGCCTTCTATTCTTATGGCCCGGCAGGCGTGGCCACCATCAGCACAAGCAACACAGATGTAGTGGTATACCCCAACCCTACACACGATCAGTGGTCGGTATCGGTAGCCAACCTCGCCGGCAACAGCGCACTCTCCTTCCAGCTATACACAGCAGACGGAAGATTAGTGAAAGCACAGCCTTTACAGAATGACCAGATCAACACCATAGACGCATCTATACTGCCAACAGGTATCTATTACTACAGGGTAACGAATAATAACATCGCCATCTCTACCGGCAGCCTTATCAAGAAATAATACAAGTTTCATTCTAACAGACAGTAAAGGATGCCGAGTGGCATCCTTTACTGTTTTATATCAACTTTGTCATCGTGAGCCTCGAACGACAACCTATCAACCTCTTCGTGTGTTTATCGAACGACAACCTTTTAACCTACAACTTATCAACCTATTAACCTATTAACCTATCAACCTATTAACCTATTAACCTACAACCTATTAACCTATTAACCCTTTAACCTTTTAACCAATTACTTCCCCTTCGCTTCCATCATACTCATTTCCTTGGCCTTGGCAAGGAACTCTGATGCGAAGATGAATGAATTGAGCCGCTCGTCTTTGCTGAAGATGATGTCTTTATTAGAGCCTTCCCACTGCTTATTGCCCTGGTACATATACACAATGTGGTCGCCGCTTTCCATCACGGTATTCATGTCGTGGGTATTGATAACGGTGGTGATGTTGTATTCTTTGGTGATCTCCTTTACCAGCTTATCTATCACCAG
>CAIVKT010000159.1 GCA_903906615.1 uncultured Bacteroidota bacterium
ACTTCAGCCTTTTCCACTTCTTCGCCATCGCCGGTCTTCTTCAGCGAGGTTATTTTTTTTGTTGTGCGGTCAAAGATCGCTTCGTAGGTATTGTTGGATACATCGCCTATATCCTGCTTTATGTACCCATTGAGCGTTTTGGTGGTGGCATCATCGGTAAGGTCGGCAGTATCTACGGCCACAGATACTTTGATCACCACACCTTTATTGGCTTTTTGCAAAGCAGGTATTTTTTTGCGCTCATCGGCATACTCCTTCAGCGCCAGCAACTGCCTGCGAAAGAGCGCCACATCGGTCTTATTGGCCATCCGTGCAGTGCGTGCCTGGTTTTGCTCATCCTTTTCTTCGCGGGTCTTTTTTTCCTGTTGCGCAAATGTGGTGAGGCTGAGCAAAAGAGCAATAGCGAGGAGTATGTGTTTGTTTTTCATTGATCTTATTTAAACGCATGGCAAAGTTCTTAAAAAATATCCATTGTTTAGGGATGTGTTGTATTAATTGTTAGTGGTTTAGACCGAATTGTGTTCCGTAGAAGCAGGGGTCTCTGCTAGTATCTGAAATTGTTTATCGGCCTGCCTATTGTTACAATTCCTTCGCCCACACCTTTGGCGCTTTTCTCCATCATTATCCATATAGCGCCTTCCACCGCATCCGGGCCATCATCGTGGGCATGGCTACCGGGGGCAAAGGCTACAAATTGCTCGGCCAGGCGCTGCATGTGCGGGTTGTGCCGTTCCTGCTCATTCAGGTATAGCTCGCCATTGCGGTGCAGCGGCTCCAGCAGGCTTTCTATGCGCATAAACTTATCGGGCTTTTTGCGTTTATCGCCACGTATGGGTATTTTCATTCCGCTCCGGTTGCCCATGTCATTCATTTCTTTGAGCAGCACATCCTGCATAAACACTTCTTCCATAAAATAATAACAGGCGCAGGCCCCCACCATCCTCATGATGTTCCGGTGCCATTCCACCATTCGGGCCGTGGTAGCCTGCTCCAGGTAGCATTTAATGATGTGGTACTCATCTCCTGTTTTGCCCACCAGCACAGTGGCCTTGTAGTCGTTGGTAGCTTTATAAGAAGGGTCGGTGTAGCATACCAGCATTTTGTAGTCTGCGAGTGGCCTTGCGGGCTTGTATGCCATTTCTTTAAACACCGACCCTTCGATAATGGGGTTATTAAAATATTCTTTCTGCTGCGCCGCATAGCTCTTTTGGCTCAGCACACGGTCTATATCCGCTTCTGTATTTTTTTCAGGCCATGTGGCATGTCCATGCTCATCGCGTATGCTTACTTCCTCCACATGGTCGGCCATGCGGGTAGCGCGCTCTATGCAGCAGTCTGCGGCTATGCGGTTGCCACAAAAAATTATGGTAGTGGGCTGCGATACCGACCGCGTGCCTATGGCGGCTTCTTCTATCCACCGCCATTTTTTGGCAATGAGCTCCGGGTTCAGGCAGTCGGCATCTGTGTCCACATCATCAAATAATATTACGTCCGGTCGCACCTGGTCATTCTTTGTACCACGTGGGCTTTGGCCTGCACCCAGAGCGCGGAATGCTATGCCCGACTGTGTGATGAATTCCTCAGCTTGCCATGTGCCTGCGTTTTCCTG
>CAIVKT010000160.1 GCA_903906615.1 uncultured Bacteroidota bacterium
ATCACATCTTATATTCTACAAAGTTGTCAATGACATTATTGAGATCATTAGAATTTTACATCAACGAATGGATATTGAGAACCGGCTTAGTGATTAAAGGGATGATTGCAGGCGTAAAAAACTGAAAAACATCCGCCAATTTCTTCAAATCTTCAATGAAAAGGTTCGAGAATAATCCAGCCGGGACTACTTGAAATAACATGAATGGCTTGACTTGCAACAGTTTCAAGCCATTTCTGTTTTGAGATATACACAGGGTTAGCACATTTTACGTCTGCGGTACTATATAGCTTGGAAGGAACCGAATTCTAATGTAATTCACCAATAAAGTGATCGATAGAAGTGCTATAGCGTCATCCATCTAAGATTACAAATTTAAAGATCGGTATTGAATAGGAATTTCTGTGCAAAATGACGCGTTGTTACCAAATATTGGTAACTTTGAGTGAAAGTCTATATCATGGGACGAAATACATCAGTATCCTTGGGAGATCACTTTGAGACCTTTATTGAAGAAAAAGTGACTATTGGAAGGTATCAAAATACAAGCGAAGTAATACGGGCAGGACTCAGGTTACTCGAAGAAGAAGAAGATCGCTTTTCGTTACTGAGCAATGCTATCGCAGAAGGTATCAATAGTGGCCTTGCAACCGGCTTTGATCCCCGGAAACACCTGGAAGAATTGAAAGCAACAAAAAAGGCACATGGCTAATTATCACCTGACCAATAAAGCTGTTGCTGACCTGTCGGATATTTGGAATTATACTTTTGATGCCTGGTCAGAAAAGCAAGCCGATAAATATTATTTGATGCTACTGAATACTTGTAAAGAAGTGGCAAAAAAGCCTGAACTGGGGAAAAAGTATGATAGTGTGTATCCGGCTTTATTGGGATACAAAGCGGATCAACACATTATTTTTTATACAGCAGCAGACAAGGAAATAGTGATCGTGAGAATACTGCATAACAGGATGGATCTGAAAAGCCGGTTAAACGATTGATTGCCCTCATCGTGCAACCCATTGGCTTGAAAAACATCCACCAATTTCTTCAAGTCCTCAATGAAAAGCTTCGAGAATAATCCAGCCAGGACTACTTAAAGATAAGAGCGAAGAAAACAGAGCGGTGAGCGTTTGTGTTTCTTCGCTTTTTTATTGATGATTAATTTCTTTACATTTGATTTCAAATTGAGATAATGGTGCATCCATTTGTTGACGCAAAACTTCCTGAATTAAGAACAATCTTTACCCTTTACGGGGTTAAGTCTGTTTCGTTATTTGGTTCAGCTTGCACTGAGTTATTTAATGAAAATAGTGATGTCGATTTTCTTATTGAGCCGGGGGATGAAGCAGATCCTGTAATAAAAGGAGAAAAACTATGGGACCTATACTATGCTTTGAAGAAATCTTTGAATCGCCATGTTGATCTGGTGACCAGGGACAGTTTGAAAAACAAATATTTCATTGAGGAAGTAAATCGTACATCTATTCCTATTTATGGATAGGATGTACGCAATTATTGATAACACAGTTCTATAGTCGGTTTACTCCTTCACAAACTTCCTCACCTCAGTTCCGTTAATTTTTACAAAGTACACACCCGTGGGCAGGCCTGCGATATTGATATGTACTTCTTTGGAATTGTAGTTGTGGTCAAGTACCGACCGGCCTATGAGATCGCTTATGGTTACCTGGTTGATGGGGGTATTGGCTGATACGGTCAGTTCGTTTGTTGCGGGGTTGGGGTAAATGGTGAGGGCTGTTTGTGTTGAAACATGTTTTATGCCCAGCCCATAGGTTAGCTCGCAGCTTGATGTGTTATCGAAGTAGCCACTTACTTTGTAACTGAGTGGCGGGGTAATGCCTTTATTGCTAAAGCAGGTAAGGGTGATACATTCTTCAAAGAAGTAAGGATAGAGGGGATAAAAAGGGCCGTTCAGGCATCCTATGCCTTCTATAGCCGTATAGCCAACAAAAACAGCTCCCGGCTCTGCTCCCGATGTGGATGTGGGCGTGAAGAACCATATCTTGTGCCAGGTGCCATTAATTACAACGGAGTCTACACTGTCTACTCGCTCTGTTGTGTAATGGCCAACTAAAGAATCGCCGGGGTTTAGAGTGTAATCATATAAGACCTGTTCGGTGGTATCAGTATCGCTGGTGGGGATGATGGCATAAACCTTTTTTAAGAATGTATCTTCCCTGATGAAGGAAGAAGGACTGTTTCTCACCTTCCTGTACGGCATTCCGTGGATCACCGTATCGCCTTTGTATCCGATGATGGAAGAGTCAACAATGTAGGGGTCGCCGCCGCAGCTATAAGCAAATACGGTCCAGTTATTAGTGCTATCGGTAAACCTTATCTTTTGTGCGAAAGAGTGTGACAGCGAAAGAAAGCATAAAACAAGCAGGAATGATATGGTTTTCATAGGGTCATATTATTGGTTAAAGACTTTTATGCTATTCAAATTTTCGCTCACTCCTTCACAAACTTTCGCACTTCTATGCCATTGATCTTTACATAGTATACGCCACGAGGGAAACCGGCAATGTTCACCTGCGCTTGTTTGGTATTGTAATTCTGATCGAATATAGATTGTCCTGTGATATTGCTGATCGTGATAGTTGATATGTTTTTTTTGGAGACAATAGTCAGTTCTGTGCTTGCGGGGTTAGGGTATAAGGTCGTTGTTTCTGCCATTGGTATTTCCGGTGTGCCGAGTGTGCAGTTCAATACTGTAAACTCAAACTCCCGTTGTGTGGTATTTATAAGCAAACCATTCCGCCATTCGCTGCAACAGATAGCAATGAGGTATTTTCCGGCTCTGCTTGGTGTGCCGGTAAGCAAGCCTGTTACCGGGTCTATTGCCAGAGGTAAAGAGCAACTCATTGGGGCAGCGGATGTAAATGATGGATTATAGATAAAGGTGGCAAACGGAGGCGCTGCCGGAGGAAAGGGTTTATCATCGCCACTGCCTGCTGTGTAGGCATTGCATAATGTATAGCTCAATGAATCACCATCGGCATCTGTTGCCGAAAAATCGAAGGATAGCGGTGTATTGATCGGTATCACGAAAGGAGGGTAGTTGATGAATGCCGCACTGTTATTGTGTGTTGTTACGCCCGATGGCGGTATGCTCACAAAGCAACTGATGCCGTTATCGCCTGGATCGGCAATATTGACCAGGCATGCATTCAGGCAGCAGCGTTGGTAGGTGATATTATACCCTGAGGTACTCGCGGGTAAATAATAATCCATTACAAATGTCTTCAGGTTGATACACAGGGGAAGAGAAGAGCCTGCTGTAGCACATGTGCCGCTACCTGTAATGGGCATAGTATGAGCCACTGAATAAGTTACACTATCTTTCCTTATCAAAGTCCCCGTTCCGTTATATACAGCGAGGAACGCAGGATTGTCTGCGAGTATGGCGGCGGGGCTACCGTTCTCGCAATCCTGGTATAGGTTCAGGCTCACACGGTAGTGGTATACGCCACCAGTGCTGTCTATGAGGGCATAGGTGAAGTCCTGCCCCGCAAGGTGGGATGCGTACACTTGAAAACAAAAGCAGGAAGACAATGAAAAGATGGCCAGGAATATTATCTTTTTCATAGATTAGCTTTTGGTAATAAAGGTAGCTATTTATGAATTCAAAAAATCAATTCATATGGTTTATCTCACCGTATATAATGTATACCCATCGGCAATATTCACGCTATCGGTGGGGTGGGCTATCTGCAGGTAGGCATGAAAGAATTCATTAGCTATACCCTTCATAGTAAGCACATATTTTACGTGCATACTGTTGCATATCTTCTTATTATCTTCGGCCGATAGCTGCCACGCAAAGATCATACACCGGCGGTTGGTATAGAGTGTGAGCAGGCGCGGGCCGGGGCAAAGGATAAGGTCTGTATCGCTTATATGCTGCGACAGATAACTGAATGCCCGGTAGTCGGCAGCCTCCGGCACAAAGCCCAAAGGTGGGCGGGTTGTGGCCCGCATGTATTGGTAGCCACTGAGCAGGCAAATGACCGTAATGGCCACAGCTACATATTGCAATCGTATTTTGGGGAGCAGCTGTAGCGCGAATTTCAGGGCGTTGTAGCTATACAGGTACACGATAACCAGCACCGGCAGAAAGAAGCGCGCATCATGCACCGAGTACACCAGCATAAGTCCGCAGGAGCATACAAAGAACACATCATCAAAGCAAAGCCTGCGGGAGGCGGTGTATATAAAGCCGGCTATGCTGAGGATAAGACCTGTATACTCCATGATCTTTACCGAAAGGGCAGGTATGCCGCCGAGGGTATCGTAATGAAAGAAGCTGCGTGTGGCATCAAACAGAAAGCCTATATTCTCTTTGAAGGTGGCAAGCACACCCCTTTGCAGTGCCTGCTTCACAAAGTCGGCATAGAAGCCGGGCGCTGATGTGGGACAGTAAAAAACTACCTTATTCAGGTAGAGGAGCAGCAGCATACTACCCCCCACAATGTGTAGCGATGGGGTAGTTATGAGCAATTTTGAAGGGAATGCGCGTTGCTTTCGCCAATCTTTAATGACAAACAGCAAAAGGTAAGCAACTTCTGCGGCAATAAGCACCACCGACTGTGTGCGTATGAGCATCGCCATAGTAGCGAGCAGTACGAGCAACAGAATGCGTGGCCAAGGGAAGGTTTTATGGCTTCGTACAATCAGGTACAGCAATATGAAGAACATGTTTGGCACATCAGACAGTACATATTGCTTCTGGTAAATGAGTGTGCCGCTATAGCTGATGATGACAGACAGGCACACGGCGGCAAATACGCCCATGTACTTTCTGAAATAGGTAAAGAAGCCCAGCATCAGCAACACACCTAAAATGCAGTTGAAATAGCACAGCGGTTCTATAGCTATGCCCCATATCCTTACCACAGGCGCTATGAGCAGCGGGAAGCCCGGTGGGTATTGCGGCGGTGCATAGATGTTGTTGGCTTTATTGAAAACGTAATTGGTGATATAAAAAGGCTTGCCTTCGCTTATGTTCTTTGCTTCTTTTATGTACTGCGCATAGTCATCGCCGCCACAAGAGTGGGTATTGTGTACGTTGAGAAAAAAGAGTGGTATGCAGCACAGTAGCAGGATGATGTATTGCCGTCCGTTGTTCTGTATTGTGGGCTTCATTAGCCTGCCGTTTTAGCTTCCTTATTGAATTTCAGTACCATGCCAATGATAATGCTGCTGATGAGCGAGCCAAAGAAGCACCATACCGATATTTCGTAATAATGGAACATGAGCCTTGCTACCACGTAGGATATAAAGAACAGGTAGCCGAGCCAACGAAGGCGTTTAACGCTGGAGATAACAGACGCGAGTATGGTGGGCAGGAAGTATAGCAAACCATAGTACCAGGCATTGGCCAGGGCAAACTCAAGGTTGTATTTGATATGGTGGTTGCCTATCTCTGCCGATACAGGGTATTGATAGAGGCAGTATCCGATATAAGCGGCCAGTAAGATGCCGGCGGCCCAAAGTGCGGCTATCGCCTTTTTCAACCGAGGGTCGCGCTCAAAGAGGAGC
>CAIVKT010000161.1 GCA_903906615.1 uncultured Bacteroidota bacterium
TGAATGCACAAATAATAAATTTCAAAAAATATTCAGCGAACTCATTGCTGACAATAATCAAAATATTTTTATTTTCAGTTTAGACTTCAAGAATCAAGACACTCACTCTTCATGCTCTAGAATGTATTTCAAGAAGACACATTCAAATCGCTCCACATCGTAAAAATATTAACGCAACGCATCGCTTTCTCTCACACATTGTAGAAGAAAATACATATCTCCTAACCCATGAACAGAGCCCAGCTATCCACTTATTTACGAAGCACTAACCTGATACCACATGCGCTGGCAGAGGAGATAGCCGGGCAGTTTGAAGTGAAGGTGATCGCGAAGAATGAATTGCAGTTGAAGGTGGGCAAGGTGAGCGATGAATATCTATACCTGGAGCAGGGCTATATGCGCGCCTTTGCTTACGACACAGAGGGCAATGAAGTGACGACGAACTTCTGCGGGCCGGGAGAACCGGTGTTTGAGGTGTCTTCTTTTTTCAACCGCACCCGCTCTAAGGAGAACATACAAGCGCTTACCGACTGCGTGGGATGGAACATCAGTTTTGAGCAGCTTAATCATTTGTTCCATACCCTGCCTGAGTTCAGGGAGTTTGGGCGGTCGGTTCTGGTGAAGGGGTTTGCCCGGTTGAAGGACAGAACGCTGTCTATGATCACCGAAACTGCAGAAGAGCGCTATGCGCAATTACTGACCACAAACCCGGAGATATTTCAACACGCGCCGCTAAAAATGATCGCCTCTTATCTCGGCATTACCGACACCTCTCTGAGCCGGATACGTAAAGAATTTTCGAAACACGGTTAGCTGTTTACAGTTCTTGTCATTTGGCAAGCAGCAGTAGCTTCGGGTGTACGTCCTTTGCAGTATAGATCATACGCAATGGAACAACTACCTGTTTACATCAACATTACCTTCGCGCTGACCACATTGCTTGCCGCCGGGCTACTGTACAAAGCCAGCCGCTATTCCAAACCGCTGCTCATTATCCTTGTGCTGTGGCTGGCGCTGCAAGGTGTTATCGGCGCATCGGGGTTTTATACGGTAACGCATACTGCGCCACCGCGGTTTGCATTGCTGGCTATGCCACCTGTAATATTGATAATAGCCGTGTTCTTTACCGAAAAAGGAAGGGCATTTACAGATAATTTTGATATGGGCACACTTACGCTGCTGCATATAGTAAGGATACCCGTGGAGCTGACACTGTATTGGTTGCTGCTGCACAAGGCCGTGCCGCAGGCAATGACCTTTGAAGGGCACAACTTTGACATACTGTGTGGTATTACTGCACCAATTGTATATTACCTTGGGTATATCAAAAAAGTAATTGGCCGAAAGGCGATACTGGCATGGAATATCATTTGCCTGCTGCTATTGGCCAATGTGGTGACCCCCGCGATATTGGCAGCGCCATCACCCTTCCAACAAATGGCATTTGACCAGCCAAATGTGGCTATGCTCTATTTCCCTTTTGTGTGGCTCCCTTGCTGCGTAGTACCGGCAGTGCTGCTGGCACACCTGGTGGCTATAAGAAGACTTGCTTTACAAAAAGGCAAATAATATAAA
>CAIVKT010000162.1 GCA_903906615.1 uncultured Bacteroidota bacterium
AGCCTATTCAGTCTTCCCTGTTAAAGAACCTGCAGTTGGTTGCCTTTATGGATATAGGATCTGCCTGGAAAGGCTTCATACCTGATGTTGGAAACTCAGGAGCTACCTATTCTTACCCTACATTAGGCTCCAACACCGGGATTAATAATGTATATGTACAATTCACGGTGCCTGCCGGCGTGGCCCTTGGCTATGGCGGCGGTTTGCGCACTTCTATTTTTGGCTACTTCATTCGGTTAGATGAGGGATGGAGCATAGATACCCCAAAGAAGCCCGTCACTTACTTTTCATTGGGCACGGATTTTTAGATTTTTTTGATTGGCAGGGGATATAGATATTTTTATTTATATCAAATCGGTATTAGCTCTGTTTTCGTTACTTTTGCACTCTTCAATACACGCTATGAGTTTATCAAAAGAAGCAAGGATCGGGTTGTTGGTGACAATTTCACTGGTCATTTTCTTCATAGGTTTTTATTTTCTTAAGGGCGCCGATATATTCTCCAATGAACGCGAATATTATTGTTACTATAACAATGTAGACGGGCTGCTTACCTCTGCCAATGTGCAGATCAAGGGACTGAATGTAGGCCATGTAGCCCATATGCAACTGGAGAATGGCAAGGGCGTGCGGGTGAGTATTATGGTGGATAAGAGCATAGCACTACCTGAGGGCAGTGTAGCCAGCCTGCAATCGCTTGACCTTCTCGGCACAAAGATCATAACAATAGCCCCCGGCAATGGCCCCGGCATATTGCCCAAGGGTGCAGAGCTTGTTACCGAGAAGCAAGGTGGGATAGTGGATAATGTGACCGCAGAGCTGACGCCAAGGCTACAGGAAATGAAGGGCACTATTATAGAATTGGATACAGCCTTAGCTGGCATCAATGATGTGGTAGGTGCAGACAACCAAAAACAGATATCTGCTGCGCTCAAGTCTATAAAAGCTACTGCTGATAATATGGCTGCCCTCTCGGCCGTTCTGGGCAAAGAAAGCGGCGAGATCACCAGCATACTGCATAACCTTAATAGCGTTACCGGCAACCTGGCGCAAAGCAATGATACCGTGCGAATGATACTTGCCAATGTGAACAACGTAACCCGCCAATTATCTAATGCGCCTATACAACAGACGTTTGCCAGCCTGCAAAGCGTATCCGCTCAGTTACATGATGTAATGGCCAAGATCAACAACGGCGATGGTTCGCTGGGCAAAATGGTCAATGACAAAGCCTTGTACGACAACCTCACTAAATCGCTGCACTCATTAGACAGCCTGATGGGCGATATAAATGCGCATCCTCACCGTTATATCAATATAGCCATCTTTGGTGGTAAGAAAAAAGACTAATGCCTGCAAAGCGCTTCCTGATACATCATACGGTAACTGCCATCGCTATGTGTATGGCCCTGCTGCTGCTAGGCATATCTGCAAACGCCCAACAGGAAGATACTGCGAATAAAGTAAAGATCAACCTGGTACATGCAGATAATCTAATACACAATAAAACAGACTCGGGCGAATACAATAAATTCATAGGCGGGGTGATCCTGCAACAGGGAAGTGATACCCTGTATAGCGACAGCGCCTACCAGAATAGTACAACAAGGAATTTTGAGGCCTTCGGAGATGTGCGTATAGCCCAGCAGGATGGAACACAGGGCACCAGCGACTATCTCAAATATACCGCTGCGAAACGGCAGGCTTTCATGCAGAACAATGTAAGGCTCACCGATGGCAAGAACCACCTGGAATGCAGTGAGCTGACATACGACCTGGGTACGAAGATAGGCGTATACGATAAAGGAGGTACGCTGCACAACGACAGTACTACCATTACCAGCAATGCAGGTGTGTATAATGCCAACACCAAGACCGCACACTTCACCGGAAATGTATTTATTGATGACCCGCAATACAAGATCAACTCCGAAGACCTCGATTATAATACGGAGAACAAGGTGACGATATTCTATGCGCAATCTACCGTGAGAAGGGATAGTGGCAGGGGATTATTGCAAACAAAAAATGGAACTTATGACGGCCGTAATGGCATAGCACATTTTGTAGGCCACTCATCTATATGGAATGATGGGGAGTATATAGAAGGAGATACGCTGAACTATAACAAGCACACAGGCTTTGGCCTGGCCATAGGCAATGTGATCACCTGGGACACAGCGCACCACTCGTGGATGTATTGCGGCCGCGCAGAGTATTACCAGTACAAGCGCATATCGTGGGCGTTTATTAATCCCGTGCTGGTGCAGGCTAATGGCAAGGATACCCTGTATATGCGGGCGGATACCTTTTACTCTGCGCCCATGGTGCTGATGCCCACAGGAGAGTACAAAGCAGGCAAGATACCACAGCCTACAGATACGCTGCACTACGATAGCCTGAAGGTAAAGGAACAGGTAGTGGGCGGCCACTCAATGCGCACCGATACGCTGATAAAAGACCATGATTTTGATGACGTGAAGACACCCCTGCAAAGTACCCGTTACAAAATACCTGCCTCAAAAAACGATACCGCGTCTGTGGCCATTAAGCCTGGTAAGAAAAATAAGAAAAAGAAAAAAGAAGAGGCCACCGACAAGATAGCAGTAACCGATACCACACAGGC
Organism: uncultured Bacteroidota bacterium; assembly: GCA_903906615.1. Taxonomy (GTDB): domain Bacteria; phylum Bacteroidota; class Bacteroidia; order Chitinophagales; family Chitinophagaceae; genus Nemorincola. The sequence continues at coordinate 2,627 of CAIVKT010000162.1, forward strand.
CGATACTACAGCCCCTATATACTTTATAGGCTACCACCATGTGCTCATATTCTCAGACTCGCTGCAAGGGAAGTGCGACAGCGTATCCTACACCCGAGCCGACTCTATGATCAGGATGATCTACTCGCCTATAGTGTGGTCGCACCACAGCCAGATAACGGGAGACACCATATTGCTGCAATTAGACAGCAGCCAGTTGCGGCGTATGTATGTGCCTAATAATGCCACAGTAATATCCCAATCGGGCCCCGATAAAGCGCAACTCTTTGACCAGGTGCAGGGCAAGACGCTGACTTCGTATTTTAAGGACAACACCGTTACTAAAATGATCGTTTATCCCAATTCGGAATGTATATACTACCCCAAGGATGATAAAGGCTATTACCTGGGTGTAGACCAGAGCAACAGTGTGCGGATGCGTATATTCTTTGAAGACCAGAAGATAAAAAGCATAAAATTTGAGCAGGACGTTCACGAAACAATGACACCGCTCGAAAAAGCTGACCTGCCCTCCATGCACCTCAGCCGCTTCAAATGGCTGATAGACCAGCGCCCTAAAACCAAGGAAGAATTGTTTCAGTAGCATAGTGTCTTCGCATAGACAGGAAATAAGTAACTCCCCTCCTGCAAAGGAGGGGAGAATGAAAACAATAGCGAAGCAATTGTTTTCAGGCGGGGGTGGTCGCACTCGCGCAGCGCAAATAACACAACCACATGCAACCAAACTTCCCGGCACAAGGTCCCGATTTTCTGCGGGAGGGTCGGCTTGGGTTAATGCCTTACTTTTGTCCCCGGCTCCTTCCGTTCCCCTATCTGCTGGCGCCACATGGCATAATACAACCCCTTTTCATCAAGCAGCGACTGGTGGTTGCCCGTTTCGATCACATGGCCTTTTTCCAGTACATAGATACGGTCGGCGTGCATGATGGTAGACAGCCTGTGCGCGATCATGATCGTGATGTGCTGGCGCTGCGAGGTGATGCTGCGGATAGTAGTGGATATCTCATCCTCGGTAAGTGAGTCGAGTGCTGAGGTAGCCTCATCAAAGATCATGAGCCTTGGCTGGCGCAGCAATGCGCGCGCTATAGATACACGTTGGCGCTCACCGCCGGATAGCTTCAGGCCACCTTCTCCAATAATCGTGTCCAGCCCGTTATCAGCGCGGGACAGTAATGTTTGGCAAGATGCTTTTTGCAGCACCGAGATAATGTCTTCATCAGTAGCTCCCGGGTTCACAAACAGCAGGTTTTCCCTGATGGTACCCGAGAACAGTTGCGGGTCTTGTGTTACGAGGCCCATCTGGCGGCGCAGCTCTTCGTAGTCTATATTGGCTTCTTCGTGCCCGTTATAAAATATGTTGCCGGTAATAGGGTGATACAGGCCCACCAGCAGCTTCACCAATGTGGTCTTGCCGCTGCCCGAAGGGCCTACAAAGGCCACTGTCTCGCCCAGCTTCACATCAAACGAAATGCCGTCAAGCGCGGGGCGCGATGCGCTGTTGTGCTGGAAAACCACGTTAGTGAACTTCACTTCCTCAATGCTGTGTATAGCCTCGGGGTTATCGGGTGTAAAGGCTATAGGTTTTTTGAAGAGCTCTTCCATATTGTTCAGGCTAGCTTCTGCTTCGCGGTAAGAAAGAATCACGTTGCCTATTTCCTGCATAGGGCCGAAGATAAAGAAGGAGAAGAACGTAAGGCTAAGGTATTGGCCGGGGTTGATAATGCCCCTGAAAATGTAGAACAACAGGCACATCACAATTACCTGTTGCAGAAAATTCACAAAAGTGCCTTGTATGAAGGATATGGTACGGATGCTGCGTACTTTCTTCAACTCCAGTTTCAGTATCTTGATGGTGGTGGTGTTGAGCCTGCGTATCTCCTGGTTGGTGAGCCCCAGGCTTTTTACCAGTTCTATATTACGCAGTGATTCGGTGGTAGAGCCGGCAAGCTGGTTGGTTTCGCGTACTATATTTTTCTGTACGCTTTTTATCCGCTTGCTCAGCACACTTGTCAGGAAGCCTAAGACCGCCGCTCCACCCAGGTATACCAGTGGCAGGTAAGGATTAATAGGAGCCGTATAAACGATAACGAACACAATACCCACTATGGTAGGCAGCAGCACATTGAAGAACGCATTGATGAATTTCTCGCAATCGGCGCGTACTTTTTGCAATACAGAAAGTGTTTGTCCGCTGCTTTGGTCTTCAAAGTCCTGGTAGGGCAGGCGCAGTGCATGGCGCAGGCCATCGGTATATAGTTGTGCGCCATATTTTTGTATCACCACATTCACCACATAATCCTGGAAGTTTTTGGCGATCCTGGACACCATGGCGATGCCCATGATGTAAGCAATAAAGCGCAGCGCGAGGTGGTAATAGGCTGTTTCACCCCTGTGTATCTTGTGGGCCAGGTCGTAAAAATGTGGATGGGTAACCAGTTGCTGTAGTATTCTACCGGCCATTATCGGGTTAAGCAGCGAAAAACTTTGGTTTACAGCCGCCAGAATAATAGCAAGAAAGATCATGGCCTTATAACGGCCGAGGTAGTGAAGAAGTAGTTTCATGTGCTGCAAAAGTAAGGGGTAAACACCCTAATCCATCAATAGCTATATTGATAATAATTATAACTATGACTGTGTTGCATACAAATCTTGCAATAAACCACCCACCTTTTTGTCTATCGGCAGTGTAAAAGTATCGGGCGACACATCTTTGAGTTCCATCCAATAGGTGCGTTCGTTGTACATTTGGTTGGTAAAAGTATCAGGCACCTTGCCGGATATAAGATAATAAATACTGATCACCTGGGAATTATCGTAAGCGGAGGCCTGGAAAAAATCTGTGGTGTAGAAATGCTGCTTTATTTCCACATCAAGCCCCAGCTCTTCCTGCCATTCCCGTTTCAGGCAGTCGAGCGTGCTTTCGCCCCAGTCCAGCCCGCCACCTGGGAATTTAACGACCGCTTTACCTTTTATCTGCTCCTCGTTCACCAGCAGCCGGCCATTATCTATCCATATCCCGTATACCCGCACATTGAAGCGTCTTTCCATAACTCAAAGATAAGTAAGGTATTAGCAAGTTTATTAATTACGGCTCCCCGAACAAGGTCCCGCTTTTCTGCGGGAGGGTAGGGGTAAAAAAAGACCGGAACAACGCCCAATTAAGGGAGCTGCCCCGGTACCCAAACACACACATTCTTTAGCGGTGGCCGTGATGATGGTGGTGCATACGATGGTGATGATGCCATGGCGCTGCACTGGCGCTGCTGATGGTTCCGAAGCTAATGCAAGCTACAAGGAACACGGTGATTATCTTTTTCATTGCTTTTCGTTTTTTGGTTACAGCATAGTAGTTACAAAATGCGAGCCACCGAATGTTAAGTCAGCGGCCGGTATTGTTAAAGTACCTCCTGCTCTTCTGCATCCGCTGCTTCTATAGCTGCCGCCCGCCTTTTGGCCATATACTCCTTGCGCAGGAAAGGGGAGAACAGCAGCGCGATGATAACCGCGATGATACCCTCTGCGAGAATTGTGTGCGGCGCACCAATGCGCTCCGAAATGATACCTATAAGCAGGCTGCCCAATGGCAGCATACCAAAGAAGGCCAGGGCGAAGTAGCTGATAACGCGGCCCCGCATACGCTGGTTCACTGTTGTTTGTATAATCGTATTGCAAATGGTGGTTTGCGACATGGTGCCAAACCCGCAGACCACCGCAAAAGACATAGACCATACATAGCTGGTGGCATGGGAAAACAGCATAAGCCCTATGCCGAAAATGATGGTATTAGCCAGCAGTATGATCTTGAGGTCGCTCCCCGGTTTTAGTGATGCGAGGAAGATGGTACCGCATACTGCGCCCAGCCCTATGAAGCTGGTGATGTATCCATAGGTGGCCGCATTGCCATGGAATATGTCGGCGGCATATATGGGCAGCAGTGTGTTGTACGGCAGCACGAACAAGCTGGTAAAGGCCAGCAGCAGTATCACCGCGCCTATAGTGGGTGTGCGCTTCAGGTAGATGTAGCCTTCGGCGAGCGCATCAAACGCATCCTTTTTCGTGGGGATCTGCTGATAGGGTGGCAACTTCATCAGCAGCAGCGAGGTGATCACTGCCACGAAGCTCACCGCATTAGCGCCGAAGCAGATGCTTGCCCCAAACTTTTGCAGCACTATCCCCGATATGGCCGGGCCTGCGAGCCGCGCCAGGTTCACCATAGAGGAGTTAAGCGCAATGGCATTGGATAAGTCTTCTTTTTTCTCGATCATATCATACACCAGCGACTGCCGTGCCGGCACATCGAAGGCTGTAATAATGCCCAGTACCGCGCTGAGCGTAAGTATCTCCCACACCATATAATGCCCCGCCCACACCAGTATAGTGAGCAATACGGCCTGCACCAGCGAAGCACATTGCGTGAACAGCAGCACCTTGTATTTATTAAACCTGTCGGAGACCACCCCGCCAAAAAGAGAAAGCAGGAAAGATGGGAACTGAACAGCAAAAACCGAAACCCCAAGCCAGAATGCAGAATGTGTCATGCTATAGACAAGCCACGTAACGGCTGTCTTCTGCATCCATGTGCCTACCAGTGATAGCGACTGCCCGCTGAAATACAGCCGGTAATTGCGGCTGCCAAATGCCCTGAATGTGCTGATGGCCATAGATGCTTCTCCTTCCTGACTGCAATATTATGCCAGATGAAGAAAGGAGGAGCGTTAAAATTAAGCGATAGATTTTATAGCGTTCCATAGGGATAAAAGAGACCGTATAAAATACAGGTGTCATTTTCTGCACCCATTGTAATTATAGTAAACGTCATAGTGTCGCCATTTACAATGCCGTTTCCTTTTACCGAATAGACGGAACCGCTTTGGGTTATAAAAGTAGTATCTCTCAATAATAAATGAGTATCGTCCACTATTGTTACATTTTCTTTGAAAGTATCATAGTTATTCCCGGAATGGAAATACCAATAATCCACAATGTCACCATCAAAAAAGCCTATAGAATAAGGTTTCCCACAACTGGAAGTACCCTCAAAAAGACCTTCGTATTTTGATACAGGTACAAAAGTTGAAGAATTATTGCTTTTTTTCTTGCAGGAGATAAGAAATAGAGTAATGAAAAGGAAGGAAAAAGTGAGGATGTTTTTCATCACATTTGTTTTAGGTGTAAACAAATATAAAGAAATTTATTAAAAAAGATAGTCTGGTATCGCATGGATCAATCTATGGATATTGTAAGGTGCCTGTTCAGGCCCGCTTCCACTATCTTTTTAAGGGTCATTACTTCCACATCCTGCTTGCCATTTTCGAGCCGGGTGATATACGTTCTTGATGTGCCGGAAAGCACTGCCACATCATTTTGAGAAAGTTTTGCTGCTAATCTTGCTCGTTTCAATAAGATGCCTACCGGGAATAAAAGTTGTTTATCCGGCACACTCAGTCCGTATAAAGTATCTGCGCCCACTTCGTAGGGCATTTTCTTTTTCTTGCCGTCAAAGCCTGTAATATATACGGTAACATTGCTCCATGACAGCGTATGATTATCAATATCCACTTTAGCAAATTCATTAGAATCGAAAAGAGCATATTCAGGGTCATCTGTTGTTACCTTCCATTCTTTTTTGAAAATATGGTTAAAGTCAAGTAGCCGGTCTTCTCCTGTACTGAATAGCACAGAAATAGATAAATGTTGTTTATCGATCCGATTGATCTTTAAGATCTTTGGTAGCCGCTTTGATGGTTGGTCTTTCATGTTATTTGCCTCCTTTTCTTTTATTCTTTTTGTCTGCTGCTTTATTATCAATTGGTCTTAACCGTGGGTTCAACTCATAAAAGTTTTCTTCCACGATTTCCCTGTTACTTTCTTCAGCCAGCCATTCTTGTACTACTTTCAATTTCTTTCCCGGCAGATAGCCCCGAAATAGTTCACCTGTGCGGATGTTTATTAATGCTTCATCATCACCATAAGAGGCATGAATGTGAGGCGGCAAGTGTTCTCTTCCCTGTATGATTATGTTTACTCCGTCTTTATCAATTAATAAAAGGGGCCCATCTTAGTAAGTCTATTCCAATACAAATGTACCTAATTAGATACATATTTTCAATTATACCGAAAATAAATTTTCTCCCCAATCCCAACGTTTTCCTGCTAAACAACGTCTTATTATTAAGGAAGGGTTAAAGAAGTGGTAAGAAAATTGTAAATAAATTTGGTAATGCCGGGAATTTTAACTTTTTTGCACCATTAATTAAGTAATCTCCTCACAAAAACATCGCTTATAGCATAGAAACTTCTACATTAAACAATACATACGGTATGGTTTGACCTATACGTCACCCGTTTAAACCAAGTAGAAGCTATGCAATTAACCCGCTTATCAGATGCCGAGCTGATCCATGCCTATACGCATGGTAACGAACATGCCCTTGAGGTAGTTATCAACAGGTACAAAGACAAGATATATACCTCCATATTCATGGTGGTAAAGGACAAATATCTTGCCGAGGATATTTTCCAGGATGCCTTCCTGAAGATCATTAAGACCATGAAAGATGGCCGTTATGCCGAGCAGGGCAAGTTTTTGCCCTGGGCCATACGTGTGGCGCACAATCTGTGCATGGACCATTTCCGTAAAACCCGCCAGTCGGTAGCCGTTACCCTGCCCGATGGCCAGGATATCTCCTATCTCTTTGGCCCCAGCGATATGGTTGCCGATGGTATAGAAAAGCGCGAAGTGCATACCAGCGTGCGCAAGCTGGTAGAGGGCCTGCCCTACGAGCAGCGCGAGGTAATAGTACTCCGCATCTATGCCGACCTCAGCTTTAAGGAAATATCAGACCTTACAGGTGTCAGCATCAATACTGCCCTGGGGCGTATGCGTTATGGGCTTATTAACTTAAGAAAGTTAATCACTGACAAAGAGCTGGTTTTACGTTAAGGATATTCGTATTTTTGCTCCCTCATGGCCCAAATACCCGGTTTCTTTTATGATGGCGCATTAGCCGCAAACAGTGTGATCACCCTCGATGGGGATACCGCCAAGCACATATGGCAGGTGCTCCGTATGGAGGCTGATGACAAGGTAATACTTACCGATGGTAAGGGCGCTATAGCCGAAGGTTCCATACATACCGTCGAGCGACATAAATGCAATGTGACCATCGAAAAACTATCGGTACTGCCCCGCCGAGAGCATGTGCTGCACCTGGGCATCTGCTTTACCAAGAACAACAGCCGCAATGAGTGGCTGCTGGAAAAGGCCACCGAGCTGGGCGTAGCCTCCATTATACCCATCGCCTCTGCCCGGTCGGAGAAGACATACATCAGGAATGAGCGCTGGCAGAAGATATTGCAATCGGCCATACTGCAATCCAAACAATATTACCTGCCCGATTTTTCGGAGATCAGACCCCTGCACCATATTTTAAAGCAGTACGAGGCCATACCACAAAAGCTGGTGGCCCACTGCATAGAGCATACCGAAAGAAGGCCATTGGCTGAAATGTTAAAACCCACAGGCGCAGCCATTATATTAATAGGCCCGGAAGGGGATTTCACGCAGGATGAAGTAAATTTGTGTGTGGAGCATGGCTACAAGGCTGTCTCTATGGGCAGGCAAAGACTGCGCACAGAAACAGCAGCCATTACCGCCGCAGCTTACTTTAATGTGATGAATGATGGTGAATAGAATAAAGCTTTTAATACTTCCCTTACTTCTTGTCGTCTTTAGCCTCGCTACACATGCCCAGGGCATGAAGCTGGCCCTGCTGGTATATAACGGTGGTGGCGACTGGTATGCCAATCCTACCTCGCTCAAAAACCTGGCTATATTCTGCAACGATAACCTGCACACCAACTTCGACCCCATAGAAGCGCATGTGGAAGTAGGCAGCCCCGAAATTTTTAATTACCCTTTTATACACATGACCGGCCATGGCCGCTGGGCGCTGTCGGACGATGAAGCACAGAACCTGCGCAAATACCTGGAGGGTGGCGGCTTCCTGCATATAGATGATAACTATGGGCTGGACCCCTATGTGCGGCCTGCCCTCAAAAAAGTATTCCCCGATCTGGAGTTGGTAGAACTGCCATTCTCTTATCCCATCTATCATCAGAAGTACACCTTTACCAACGGCCTGCCCAAGATACACGAGCACGATGGCAAGCCACCCAAGGGCTATGGACTGATATACAAGGGCCGCCTGGTATGCTTCTACAGCTACGAAACCGACCTTGGCGATGGCTGGGAAGACTTTGATGTGCACCGCGACCCACCTGAGAAACACCAGGCTGCACTGCAAATGGGCGCTAACCTGATACAATATATCTTCACAGAAAACCCCGTCACAGAGAAGTCTGATGTGCAATAGATTGGGTAATTCAAGCGGGGTACTATACTTTTACAGAAACGGGGGCTTTTGATGCAAAAAAAATATTCCATACTCATAGCTACATGCTTATACGCGGCTACCGCTTTGGCGCAAACACCAAAGGACAAGCTGAATAAGCTGATGGAATATTACACACAGAACGATGACTTTAGCGGCACTGTACTGGTGGCAAAGAAAGGAACCGTGCTGCTGGATAAAGGATACGGCTACAGCAACGTAGGGGCACGCACACCCAATACCGAGAACACCATTTACCAGATAGGCTCCAACACCAAGCAATTTACCGCAGAAGTGATCGTGCAGTTGGACAGTAAAGGCCGCCTGGGTATAGAAGACAAAGTGAGCAAGTACATGCCCGGCTTTACAGATGGCGACCAGGTATCGCTCAAAAACCTGCTCACGCATACGTCAGGCATATACAACTATACTAAAGAAACAGAGTTCACCATCACGCACCCCGAAAAGGCGGTGAGCCACGAAACGATATTGGCTACGTTTAAGAACAAGCCACTTGAATTTACACCGGGCAGTAAATTTGAGTACAGCAACTCCAACTATTACTTGCTGGGTTGCATCATAGAAAAGATAACAGGCATGAGGTACGAGACCGAGGTGCGCCGCAACATTTTTAATGTATGCGGTATGACGCATTCGGGGTTCGACTTCACGCACCTCCGTGACCCTAATAAAGCAACCGGCTACTACTACATACAGAGTGGCAAAGTATTGGAAGCGCCCATTACCGATTCCAGTATATCCTATGCCGCAGGCGCTATCTACAGCACTGTGGGAGATATATACAAATGGCACCAGGCCCTGCACACGTACAAGCTGCTGCCCAAAGACTGGCAGACCCTGCCTTACAAACCTTTTAAGAACCACTACGCATTTGGCTGGAGCATAGATAAAATAGATGGCAAAGAATACATGACCCATACCGGCGGTATTAGTGGCTTCACCAGCTACGAGCTGCGCAGCGACCCCGAAGACATCTTCATAGTGATACTGGAAAACAATATGAAGCCCGGTGTGGATAACGAAGCCATAGGCAAGAGCCTTCTTAAATGCCTGAACGACCCTGCATACAAACTGCCAACAGATAAATCAGTAGCTATAAAAGCAGATGTGCTGCAAGCCTACGCAGGCACTTACCAGGTCAATGCCGACTTTGCGATAACCATACGCGCTAATGGCAACGAGCTCACCGCACAGGCCACCAACCAATCTGAAATAAGACTGAAAGCCGAAAGCCAGACCGTCTTCCACACCGTAGGGGTAGCCGCTACCATAGAATTTGTAAAAAGCAAAGACGGCTCCTGCAAAGAAATCGTCCTCCGCCAGAATGGTACTGAATTGACGGGTACGAGGTAGATCAAACAGTGCGGAAAGTTTCAGGCAGCCGGTGTTGGTATCATAACTAACGCCCTCGCGCGGGACAAGAAACACAACCAAACTTTCCCCATCCGACTCGCGTAGGACAGGAAACACAACAAAACGCCCACCTTGGAATTTGTACCCTGGAATTTGGAATTTAGTATTTAAGCCTCGCCTCCACCCGCTTCAAATAATCAAGCGAAGCCTTACTGATCACCTTTCTTTTCTCGGTAAAGGGTATGCACAATATCTGCCACCACGAAGTGAAGAATGCGCCCAGGTGGCCCTTGGAGATACGCAGGTATTGCAGTGACCAACTTGCGGCAGTCGTTACAAAATATTTGAAAGGCAGGTAGCGCCACGCCACCTTGCTTTTATTGATCCACTGCATTTGTAGCTTGCGGTAGCCCGGCGGGCGGCCCAGCGGCGATTCCTTATGCGCTATCGTTACGCTATCGTCATAGCCTATGGTGTAGCCTGCATCCAGCACACGATAGGCCAGGTCGTACTCCTCCATGCCATAATGAAAATCGGTAGGGTAGAGGCCGGTATGGTCTATCACCTCCCGCTTCATAATGTGCGCACCGCCGGCAAAGTAGTAGGTGAGAAAGCGCGGCATTGCCTTATACTTATCATACTGCTTATGCGGAAAGGCAGTTACCTGCACCTGCTTATTCTCATAATAGATCACCCTGAAGGTGATGATGCCCGTATTGGATTCTTTAAAATAAGGTTCGTTGAACAGGCCCGACAGCTGTTGCAGGTCATCGGGCTTTGTAAATACCATATCATCGTCAATACTCAGCAGCAGGCTACCCTTGGATAAGGGTATGAGCTTATTGCGCCCCTTGGCCACGCCCAGGTTCACATCAGAGAAGATGTATTGCGCCTTTAGCTCGGGATGTGCAGCTATATAGTTAGCTACAGCATCGTAAGAGTCGGATGAATTATTGTTGAGTACCAATACCTCTTGGATCACCTCATCCTTATTGGTTTGCGCGTTCAGGTTCACCAGCAGTTCCAGCAGGTCGGCCGGCCGGTTGTAGGTGATAATGAGTATGGAAATACGGTCTGGCATGTATCAGGGGATAAATATACAGAAATCCTGAAACCCTTTGGGCAGCGCAGCAGAAACTGCTATATTTAGGCCATGTTCAGCTACTGGGAGCAGCGGAGTTTTTCTTATTATGACCACATAGTGGTAGGGGCGGGCATAGTAGGCCTTAGCGCTTCTATAGAGCTAAAAGAAAAATACCCCCAACAGCGTGTGCTCGTATTAGAGCGCGGCCTGCTGCCTACAGGCGCCAGCACCCGCAACGCAGGCTTTGCCTGCATGGGCAGCGCCACCGAGCTGCTCGATGACCTGCAATACACACCCGAAGCAGATGTAGTAGCCCTCTTTGCCGCAAGAAAAAAGGGGCTCGATCAGTTGCGCGCCCGCCTGGGCGATGATAAGATAGGCTACCGGGCCAATGGCGGCCATGAGCTGATCAGTGATAAAGAGATAAGTGTACTGGATAAACTGGACTACCTGAATGCCCTGCTGATGCCCATAACAGGCAAGGCCGCATTCCTGCCTGCTAATGACCGTATAGCCGCATTCGGCTTTAAAGGAGCCTACGCGAAAGCCCTTATAGCCCATACCTGCGAAGGCGAGCTGAACACCGGCATGATGATGCGGGCACTTACAGATATGGCCATGTACAAGGGTGTAGAAATAAAGACAGGTGCCACGGTACAGAGTTATGAAGAAACGGGAAATCGTGTGAGCGTGCAGGTGCAAGATCCGTTCAGGAATGAGGTATGGCCACTTGCCTGTGCCACGCTTACCATATGCACCAATGCCTTCACAAAACAGTTATTGCCCAATGAAGATATAACACCCGGCCGCGGACAAGTACTGATAACAGACATTATACCCGGCCTGAAGATCAAAGGCATCTTTCATTTCGACCAGGGGTATTATTACTTCCGCGAGATAGATGGCCGTGTACTGTTTGGTGGTGGCCGCAACATAGACTTTGCCGGAGAAGAGACAACAGAAATAGCCCTCAACGAAAAGATACAAACAGACCTTGAAGAAAAACTAAGAACGATCATATTGCCTGACACAGACTATACGATCGCCAGTCGCTGGGCAGGCATTATGGCATTCGGGCAAACGAAATACCCTATCGTCAAAGCCTTTTCAGGCAGGGTGTTTGGCGCATTTCGGCTCGGCGGCATGGGCGTAGCCCTAGGCACAGAAGTAGCCCGCCAAGTGGTAGCGTTGAATAATATAATGTCGTAATTTTGTAGAAAATAAGACATTATGCAGGCGTTGGTAGTAACAGCAATTGATGGATATAGAATAAGGGTTTCGTTTATTGATGGCACTACTGGAATCGTTGAGTTAAGCGATTTTATCGAAAAAGGCATTTTCAGAGATTTGAAAGACGAAAACCTATTTC
>CAIVKT010000163.1 GCA_903906615.1 uncultured Bacteroidota bacterium
AGGCATGAACCTCGTCGGTGGTATTTCCCTGCTCTATCTGCATGGCAAAGCCCGCGGCCTGCCCTATGCCGCGTATAGGCGGTGGCGGTATCACCTGCACCACGGCATCTTTAATGCCCGCGGCAGCTATCTTTTTATTGATAACGCCAATGATGCCCGGCACCTGCTCGCCCGGCTTGCTGCGCTGGTCCCATGGTTTGAGCATCACGAAGATGGTGCCGTTGTTGGAGTTGGTGCCGCCATTGAGTACGTTAAGACCGGAGAGGCCCGCATAATGCCCAACGCCGGCTGTAGAGTCCAGTATCTTCATCAGCTTAGTGATGACACCCACCGACTGTACGGTAGAGGAGCCCTCCGGCAATTGATAAGTAAGGTATAAGCGACCCTCATCCTCGGAAGGAATAAAGCCGGATGGCTTGTAATGGAACAGCAGGTAAGCACCCACACAAATACACACCAGCAACACTACAACATACTTAGCGCCACTGATACTTCGCTTCACACCATTATGATACCTGTCTGTAACGCGCTGGAACCACTCATTGAATTTAAAGAAGAGCTTGTTGAGGCCCTTCGCTTTTTTATTCACCTTGGATGGCTTCAGTAGTATGGTACAGAGCGCAGGTGTAAGCGATAAAGCAATGAACGCAGAAAGGATCACCGACATGGCTATGGTGATGGCAAACTGCTGGTACAGCCTGCCCACAATACCGGGGATAAAGCCTACGGGTACAAACACCGCCGCTAATATCAGCGCTATGGCTATTACCGGCGCTGAAATATCCTTCATGGCACGATAGGTAGCTTCCTTGGCCGACATATTGTGCTCATCAATGTAATGCTGTACCGCCTCCACTACTATTATGGCATCATCCACTACTATACCAATAGCCAGTACAAAGCCGAACATGGTGAGTGTATTGATGGTAAAGCCAAGGGGGATGAAAAAGCAGAAAGTGCTGAGAATAGACACCGGTATGGCCAGCACCGGTATGAGCGTGGCACGCCAGTTTTGCAGGAAGATGAACACCACCAAAGCCACCAGGCCCAGCGCCTTCAGCAGCGTACCCACCACCTCCTGCATAGATACTTTAATGATGGTTACCGACTCAAAGGGGACCTTGTAATCAATGTCTGTAGGGAAGGTGGCTTTAAGCCGGGCCATTTCGGCATATACGTTGTTAGCAGTCTCCAGCGCATTGCTACCCGGAGTCTGGTACACCATGATATATGAGGCCGGCTTTCCATCAACAAAAGAGTTGCTGGAGAACGTGAATTTACCGAGTTCTATACGTGCCACGTCTTTGAGGTATACCAGTTGGCCGGTAGCAGGGATGGTCTTAACAATTATCTTTTCAAATTCGGAAGCCTTGTTGAGCGGGGCATTTACCAGTATACCTGTTTCAAACGTCTGGTCATTGAGCTGCGGAGGCTCCCCTACAGAACCAGCTGCCACGTACACATTCTGCGCATTAATGGCAGCGATCACATCGGCAGGGGTGAGGCTGTAGCTGGCCATTTTGTTAGGGTCCATCCACACGCGCATACTAAAGTTATCGGTACGCGCGGTAACATCGCCCACACCCGGCACACGCAGCAGGGCATCTTCGATAAAGATATTGGTGTAGTTATCCATGAAGGTACGGCTGTGCGTACCCTTGGGCGAATATATAGCCACCAGCATCAGCATACTGGGGTTGCTGGCGCGTACGGTGAGGCCCAGCTTGCTCACTACGGCAGGCAGCAGGGGCTGTGCAATGCCTACCCTGTTCTGCACATTGAGCGCAGCTATATGCACATTGGTACCTATATTGAAGGTAACCCGCACATTCATATTGCCGCTGTTGGTGCTGGTGCTCTGCATGTACTCCATGCCGGGCGTACCGTTCACCTGTTCTTCTATAGGTATGGCGACCGTTTGCTCCACCGTCTGCGCATCGGCGCCGGTGTAAGAGCCGGTAACGCCTACGCTGGGCGGCGAGATGTTGGGGTATTGGTCAACTGCCAGGTTCATGAGGCAAATACCGCCCGCTATCATTAATACAATAGATATAACGATCGCAGTAACCGGCCTTTTTATGAATGTATTTGCGATCATCTTGTTATTATCGAGTGTATTTTTATGTTCTGTTTTTTGTAATAAAAGTGTTTGATACCCCTCACGAGCATTTCGGCTAAAGCCGATCTTATTTCTATTTGACCCCGGCCTAAAGGCCAGGGCTACTGGTGTGATTACAATTGGTGTGATCTCTTAGGATTGATAAAGCAACACTATGCCGATCAAATCATATTCACTCCCATGTATTAATAAGCTATCCCAGGGTCATCGTCTTTTTTGTCTTTGTTTTTATCATCTTTCTTATCATTGTTGACATTGTCTGTCTTCGCGCCGTGCTCTTCCTCGTGCCTGTCGCGGGCATGTTGTATGTCGTACTCCAGCTCGGGGTCTATGTTTTCTGCCTCTACTTTTTCAGCTTTTTCTTGTAAGTCCTTCTGGTGCGCCTGCAGGTAGGCCAGCTTTTCTTTGCCGTAAGAGAAGCGGGTAATGATCACAAACAGCACCGGCACAATGAAGATAGCGAGCGTAGATGCCGCTATCATACCACCCAGCACCGTAAAGCCTATGGTACGTCGTGCTACGGCACCCGCACCGGTAGCCAGCACCAATGGCAGCACCCCGAGAATGAACGCCAGGGAGGTCATCACAATAGGCCGCAGGCGGAGCTTCACGGCATCGAGCGTTGACTGGATCAGCTCTTCACCGAGGTCCACCCGCACTTTGGCAAACTCCACGATCAGGATAGCGTTCTTGGCAGCAAGCCCTATAAGTGTAATGAGGCCGATCTGTGCATATACGTTGTTGGTGAGACTGGGAACGAACATCAATGTGAGTATGGCGCCAAACGCGCCAATAGGCACAGCCAGCATCACAGAGAAAGGCACCGACCAGCTTTCGTAAAGGGCGGCGAGGAACAGGAATACGAAGGTAATAGAGAACAGGAAGATATAAATAGTGGAAGAGCCTGCCTTGATCTCTTCGTAGCTAAGCCCGGAGAACTCATAGGTGTAGCCGGCAGGCAATACTTTTGCCGCCACATCTTTCAACGCTGCCATGGCATCGCCATTGCTGTAGCCCGGCGATGCGCCCCCATCCACCTCAGCCGTACGGAAGATATTGAAATGCGAGATCAGCGGGGCAGCCTCGGTGGGCGTATAACTGATGAGTGTACCCAGCGGCACCATAGCGCTATCGGAGTTGCGCACATAGTACTTGTTCATATCCGATATCATCGTGCGGAATGCGGTATCTGCCTGCACCACCACGTGGAAGGTTCGGTTGTACGTAGTGAAATCATTGATGTACAGGCTGCCCATAAATGCCTGTATAGTGGTAAACACATCAGCTATGTTCACACCCAGTTTTTCACACTTCTCCCGGTCTACCACCAGGTTGTAGTTGGGGGTACTGGCCGTAAAGAAGCTGAATGCCTTGGTTATTTCGGGCCGCTTATTGGCCTCGGCTACAAATTGCTTCACTACTTTTTCAAAAGCATGTATATCATCTGTAGTATTGCGCTGCTCTATCTGCAAAGTAAAGCCCACGGTAGCACCCAGGCCGGGTATAGGCGATGGCTGTATCACCTCCACATCTGCGTTTTTAATACCGGAGTCGTTGATGCGCTTTTGCATCACATCTATAATGCCCGGCACCTGCTCGCTCTTCTTGCCGCGCTCGTCCCATGGCTTCAGTTGGCAGTAGATGGTGCCGCTGTTGGAGTTGGTGGCATTGTTCACAACGTTCAATCCTGAAAGGGCGGCATAATGCGCCACGCCGGGCGTACAGCCTACGATCTTCATGATCTTGCTCATCACTGCCACCGACTGTGCTGTAGAAGAGGCGGGCGGCAACTGGAAGGTGACGTAAAGATTACCGTCATCCTCCGAAGGTATGAAGCCGGAAGACTTATGCTGGAACAAGAAGTAAGTAGCCACGCAGATACACAGCAATATGACCACTACATACTTCGCCGCCTTGATACTACGCTGCACACCATTGGTGTATTTTTCAGTGAGCTTATCAAACCAGTCATTGAACTTCACGAACAACTTACCGATACCTTTCTTATCCTTCGCGGGTGGTGTAGGCTTCAGCAGAAGTGTACACAGCGCCGGGGTAAGCGACAAGGCTATGAATGCCGAGATAATAACTGATATGGCTATGGTGATGGCAAATTGCTGGTACAGACGGCCCACAATGCCGGGGATAAAGCCCACCGGCACAAACACCGCTGCCAGTATGAGCGCAATGGCTATTACGGGCGCAGATATATCCTTCATAGCGAGGTAGGTAGCCTCCTTGGCGGATATGTGCTTGGTATCAATATAGTGCTGCACAGCCTCCACCACTATTATCGCATCATCTACCACTATGCCTATGGCCAGCACAAAGCCAAACATGGTGAGCGTGTTGATGGTAAAGCCCAGCGGTATAAAGAAGCAGAAGGTACCCAATATGGATACGGGTATAGCCAGCACGGGGATGAGCGTGGAACGCCAGTTTTGCAGGAATACGAATACGACTATGGCCACCAGCCCCAGCGTGATCAGCAGCGTATGCACCACATCGCTCATGGATACTTTTACCACCGTCACTGATTCAAAAGGCACTTTATATTCCACATCGGCCGGGAACGATTCTTTCAGTTTGGCCAGTTCGGCATATACACCATTTGCCGTCTCCAGGGCATTACTGCCGGGGGCCTGGTATATCTGCAGGTAAGAGGCACGGTTACCATCCACAAAGGAATTGCTGGCGAATGTGAATTTACCCAGCTCTACCCTGGCCACATCTTTGAGGTACACCAGCTCGCCTGTGGCAGGTATGGTCTTCAGGATGATCTGCTCGAATTCGGACACCTTGCTTAATCGCCCGTTCACCAGAATACCCAGCTCAAAGGTCTGTGTATTCTGCTGTGGTGGCACACCTGCTGAGCCTGCGGCCACCTGCACATTCTGCGCATTCAGTGCAGCGATCACATCGGCAGGCGTAAGGCTATAGGCAGCCATCTTCTGCGGGTTCATCCAGATGCGCATACTGAAGTCGTCCGTAAACCTGTTGATGCTGCCCACACCCGGCACACGCAGCAGGGCATCCTGCACAAATATGTTGGTATAGTTATCGAGAAAAGTAATGTTGTGCGTATTCTTTGGCGCATATACAGCTACCATCATCAGCATACTGGGGTTGATGGCGCGCACCGTAAGTCCCAGGCGGCTCACCACGGCAGGCAGCAAGGGCGTGGCAATGCTCACACGGTTCTGCACATCCAGCGCGGCTACATCTATATTGGTGCCTATGTTGAAGGTTACATTCATAGACATCAGGCCGTTGTTGGTGCTGTTGCTCTGCATGTATTCCATGCCGGGCGTTCCATTCACCTGCTCCTCTACAGGTGTGGCCACGGTCTGCTCCACCGTTTGCGCATCAGCGCCTGTAAACTGGCCATTTACCTGCACAATAGGCGGCGTAATGTCCGGGTACTGGTCAATAGGCAGGTTGAAAATAGATATAGTGCCGGTGAGCACCAGCACAATAGATATGACGATAGCAGTTACCGGCCTTTTGATGAATGTATTCGCGATCATGGTAATAAACTAAAATCGTTTTATCTCCTATTTTCCTTTTCCCTGCGGGGCTGCTCCTGCGGTATTAGCTGTGGTAATAGACGATCCGTCGTGCAGCTTCTGCACTCCGTCTGTAACCACATTGTCACCGGCTTTTAGCCCACCCTTTATAACCACCTTATCAGCGATGGTTTGCCCCAATGTCACCTTCACTTGCATGGCATGTAAGGAAGGGCCTTTTTTCTCATCACCCTGCTTCTCCTTCTTTGTGGAGTCAGCCGATTCTATCAGCGTATCCTTTGCTATATATACAAAGTATTCGCCCATTTGCTCCACGGTAGCCTTTG
This sequence comes from uncultured Bacteroidota bacterium, assembly GCA_903906615.1. Classification (GTDB taxonomy): domain Bacteria; phylum Bacteroidota; class Bacteroidia; order Chitinophagales; family Chitinophagaceae; genus Nemorincola. Next base: position 5,973 of record CAIVKT010000163.1, read on the forward strand.
AGGGTATTACCAGTTGCAGGGCGGTATCTTCATTGTGTACACGCACCATGCAGCTCATGCCTGCCCGCAATACAAAATCGGGGTTGGAGAATTTAAGGCGCACCCTGATAGTACCGGTCTGCGGGTCTACGCCACGGTCTATTAGCGCTATCTGGCCCAGTTGGTCGTACAACGCATTATTCGGCATCAGTATAGTGAACAAAGAATCGGCAGGGTTTGCGTGCTGCTTGTTGAGCTTTACGAAACGTGGTATCTGCTTTTCATTGATCACAAAATCAACAGCCATAGGGTCATCCGTAGAAATGGTGTTGAGGACGGTAGTACCAATAGTAACCGTGTTGCCGATCTTCACCTGGGATATACCAATAGTCCCATCAAAGGGAGCCCTGATGATGGAGTAGTCGAGATCGGTCTTTGCCCTGGCCAGTGTTTGCTTGGCAGAGGTAATGGAATCCTTGGCCATTTGCAGGGAAGTGATCGCATGGTCCAGGAGCTGCTTGGCTACGGCATCATGCTTATCAAGGTAGATGTACCTGTCGGCATCTTTTTGCGCCCTGTCGAGGTTGGAGTATGCCGAGCGCCGGCCTGCTTCGGCCTGATCGTAGGTAGCGCGGTACTTGGCATCGTCAATGGTATAGAGCTTCTGTCCTTTCTTCACATGCTGGCCTTCTGTGAAAAAGATACCGGTCACATAACCTTCCACTTCGGGATGTATATCCACCTGCATCATGGCCACCACGGTACCGGGATACTGATCGTAGAAGGTCACATGCTCCGGCTGCACTTTGTATAAGTTCACGGGTACCGGCGCATTGGTGGTGTCTTCCTTCTTTTTGCTGCCACAGGCAAAAAGAAGGAGGCTGCTGACCATTACCAGCCCGACTTTGAAATAAAACCTGCTCATGCTCAACGATTTTGATTTTAAAATTCTGTAGGAATATTTCCCATTGATTTTTCCAGGTCCACCTTGCTTTCCAGCACCTGGAACAAAGCGGTGAGGTAGCTGATCTGCGCTGTGATCAGGTCGTTTTCCGCCACGATCACATCAAGGTATGCCTTTATGCCTTCCCTGTATTGCAACCGCACTATATTATACACCTCCCGCGCCAGCTTCACATTGTCGCTTTGCGTTTGCAGAAAGTACAGGTTGCTTTTGTAGTTGGACATAGATTGCCTGTAATCCGCATAGATAGCCAGTTCCAGGTTCACCTCGTCCCAGTCTATACGCTGCTGCATCAGCTTCGATTTATGTATGTTCTCTATCCTGCGCAAGCCCGTGAAGATGGGAATATTCAACTGCAAGCCCCATAAGGAATAAGGATAGGCAGTGCCATAGAGATCAGAGAAGTGATTGTTCTCAAACTCGTAGTTGTAATCATAAAAAGCCGAAACAGAAGGCAGGAAGCCGAGTTGGTAGTAGGCTGTAGTTTCGCGCTGTATCCTTTTCTGCGTTTGCAGTTGCTGGTATTCTATGCGCTTCTCAAATTGCAGGGCAGCTACCGTATCAATGTATATATCCTGCATCATCTGCGCCGTATCAAATTGTATGGTGAATTTGCGGTCCGGCCTGTAACCCATGTATTCTTTCAGCACCGCATATTTCGACTGCACTGTTTCTTTGGAGGTCTTCAGTTGCGACAGGGTGTTATTGAGCGCTATTACAGCCTGCATATAATCTACCTTGTCTACAATGCCTGCCACATATTGGTTGTAGGTGTCCGATTTATTTTTTTCCAGGCGGGCGCTGTCGTCCCTGTAGGCATATATCTGTTCTATAGACAGCAGCATATCATAGAATGCCTTGCTGACCTCTGAAACCAAAGTTATTTTTACATTGGTCACATTCTGCCTGGCAGCCAGCGTATTCAGCTTTGCAGCCCGTACGGCCAGCAGCACATCTGTACTAAAAATGGTTTGGGTGGCTGCTATGGCGGGAATAGAGGTATAGTAAGAGCCATTCTGTGTTACCTGCGGCGAGCCGCTGGCAGAGGTGATAACAGGTGTACCCTGGATATAGCCCGTGATACCGGCCGAACCTGTCACTTGTGGCAGCCAGTTAGATACCGCAATACCATTGTTGGTCTTGGCAATAGCCTCATCTATAAAAGACTGGTTAAGAGCGGGTTGGTGCTTGAGCGCATACCTGATGCAGTCGGTAAGGGTGTATACCTCGTTGCCATCGCTATTGGCTATGTCTCCTGCCTCGTTGGGTATTTTCGTTGTTTCTGGCCCACGCCTTACTTTAGCAGTATCAGCAAATGTTTGCAGGCTGTCTTCCCGGCCCAGGCTTTGATCCACAACAGCATGGCTACCCTGCCCCGGCGCTTGCTGCGCCCAGGTATGCAAAGAAAAAAGAAAAAGGAAACCCGTTAAGAAAACCTGGCGGTGCAGCATATTGCCTGTAAGATTCTTTTACTGAAAGCTGATCAAAAACTAACTAAGCATAAGATCATTACCTGCGTAATAACCGTGCCAAAGATAGTTTTAAAGCGAGCCACATACAGCAGTTGCTTTATTCTTTTTATTGATAGCAGCAGGGCAAAGTGCCACCCATATGTAATGTGGTTATAATCAATAGACAGTACACGTCCAAACCTCGCCAGGTAGTGTAGTATCGTAGGCGCTGCACATTTTATTGGCGTTATCCTTGGTTTGGTTGCCGAGGTCTACGTTCTTTACCACGTTGTTATCGAAGGTGCAATGACAGTGGTATTCCTTCTTGCAGGATGCAATGGAAATAACAGCTAAGAGCAGGATAATAACAGTACGTGTGGCCTTTTTCATCTTTGGCAATTATTTAGAATGAGAAGGCGAATTTAGTTTATTTATCTTTTAAGAAGGAAATATTTATTATTATTTATTTCAAAAGAGCAAGGCAAACCACCCTGCGCAAGACAACCCCTACCCTAAAGTGCGCCATTATCTTACCCTGTGCCGGCAATACTATATCTACAAGGGCAATAAGCCCCAATATCATCTTTCACCATTTGGCGTTAATTTTGCGGCCAGATATTCCACACATGCTTTCTATAAAAAATGCCACTATAGCTGATATACCACTCATACGCACCCTTGCTATGGAGATATGGCCGCAAACCTATACCCCCATCATAGGCGTGGAGCAGGTAGCCTATATGCTGGGGCTGTTCTACTCGCCCGAGCAACTGAAGGCGCAGATAGAAGACCACCATACTTTCCTTATCTGCTATGACGATGCCCTGCCTGTGGCCTTTGCCTCCTATGCCGAAGCAGAGCCGGGAAAATACAAGCTGCACAAGCTATATATACTGCCCGACCAGCAAGGCAAGGGCATAGGTAAATTTCTTGTTGCGCATATTGTTGCCGACCTCAAAGCACGGGGCGCATCTACCCTCTTCCTGAATGTGAACCGATATAATATGTCCGCCAAAGCATTTTATGAGAAAGTGGGCTTCCGGCACGCGAAGGATGAGGACATACACATAGGTGAAGGGTACTACATGAATGACCATGTGCTGGAGTTGGATGTTTAAT
>CAIVKT010000164.1 GCA_903906615.1 uncultured Bacteroidota bacterium
CGTGATCATCGTTACTTCTCTGTACCGCGACTGGATACCGGGCAGCTGGTCTTACTACAGCCCTACATGGCCTGAAGTAGGTTTCTATCTCGGCACCTTCGGTTTGTTCTTTACCTGCTACTTCCTGTTTGCCAAGTACTTCCCTGTTATTGCGGTGCATGAGATCAAGTTCGTGCTCAAGACATCAGGCGATAACTACAAGAGGGCCATGCAGAAAATTGATGACCAAAGCACTGAGTCTTTCCTTCATCTGGTACATACACACCACGAAGAAGAGCATGAAGAAGTGGGGCACCACTAAGATAATGTGGGGAATGTGAAAATGTGATGAATTTGGGAAATGTGATGAATGTGGGAGAATGTGATTGATAATTGAGCATTGATTTTTTAAATAAATAAGCGTAATTAAAACAGCTTTAGACTTTTTACTTACGGCTTTAGACTAATTTTTTTGAAATGGCTATAAAGAAATTTGCGGTAGCAGCTTACGATGACGAGGAGGTTTTATTTCCTGCTGTAAAATCTGTGCGCAAGAAGGGATATAAGATACACGATATCTACACCCCATTTGCTGTGCATGGGCTGGATGAGGCTATGGGCCTTAAAGGTACAGACCTGCATATAGCAGGCTTCATATACGGCCTTTGCGGTACATCTACAGCTATTGGCTTCATATCCTGGATCTATTGCTCAGACTGGCCGATAAACTACGGTGGCAAGCCGCACTTTGCGCTGCCGGCCTGGATACCGGTAACTTTTGAGCTTACCGTGTTGTTTGCGGCAGTGGGTATGACGCTTACCTTTTGCTACCTCAACCAGATCATGCCGGGTGTGAAGAAACATGTATTCCATCCCCGCCAGAGCGATGACCTGTTTGTAATGGCTATCGAGATCGGCAAGCATGGCAACGAGCAGGAAGTAACGAATTTTCTGAAATCTACCGGTGCTAAAGAAGTGAATGTGCAGGTGGCAGAAGCTGGATGGTGGTATGGCCGTTGGGACAAAAAAGAGCCCTACGAACTGGCTGCAGGATAAAAATACAGAAGAGGTGTTGTTCTTGATTTTTGAATTTTTTGATCTTAACTGAATATGAATACAATTAAAAGCATAGTAGTGGTAAGCCTGGGTGTCGCGCTCTGCGGTCTCGCATCATGCGATACCGGCAATCTGCGCCGCGACCCGGGGCATATATACGCACCCGATATGACCTACTCGCGTGCTTATGATGCCTATACTTCAAACCCAAAGCTTGGAAAGGACAGCCTTATCAGCCGTTTGCCCGTTGATGGGACCATAGCGCGCGGCCACATGCTGCCCGACCACTTGAAAGAAGGCGATACTACAGCATATAAGACATTCACCACTTCGCTTCGCTTCAATGCCGAAGAAATGAAGGAAGGTGGCAGGCTCTTCAATATCTATTGCGCTATATGCCATGGGCCTAACCTGGACGGGCAGGGACCATTATACTCCAGCGGTAAATTTGCCGCTATGCCTGCCAACTTCAAAGATGGCAAATATCTGCACATGCCGGTAGGCCAGATGTTTGCAGCTGCCAAGTATGGCAAGAACATGATGGGCTCTTATGCCGCGCAGCTGGATGAAAAACAGCGCTGGATGGTAATAGCCTACATTAAGAAAGTACAGTCTGAAAATGGTGGCGATGCGTTCACATTTGGTGAAGGCACTGCTGCACCTGCTGCAAAAGCAGATACCGCTAAAGCAGCCATGCCAATGGCCGCTGCTGATGCTAAAAAAGACGAGAAAAAAGCGAAATAATTTTTAAAGATATTTTAATTAAAGTAGAATAAGATGAATGACCGTTTTGAGATCCCCGGACGTTTACGCAATACCAGCATTGGCCTGATATTGGTCGGTGTGCTTACGCTTATTGGGGGCATTGCCTGCCTGCTCATGGGGAAAGGCACTACTGATGTTGACCATGCGCGCTTCTGGGCCGTATTACTGCACGACAGCGTGTTCTTCACCGTTATCTGCACTGTGAGCATTTTCATAATGTCGGCAGCAGCGCTGGCACAGGGTAGCTGGATAGTGGCTTACCGCCGCGTCCCTGAAGCTATAGGTGCCAATGTTTGGGTGTTCTCTGTCATTGCAGCCGTGGTTATGTTCCTTATCGTATTCACTTTTAAGGATTCGCATGGTGTCAATACTATTTATGGTTGGGTTACTCCCGGCAACGATCCGATACTGAAAGGTAAATCTCCCTTTTTGAATAAAGGTATGTTCGTAGGCTTTACGCTGGCCACGCTCGGCGCATGGTCTTTCTTTGGCCGCAAGTTCCGCGCAATGTCCATAGCACAGGAGAGCGCCCCGCACAACGATACGAAGATCTATTGGAAAGTGTTCCGTCTCGGCGCTATTTTCTTATTTGTTTACGCATTAACGCAGATGAGTACCAGTCCTTGGTTCTGGTTGATGAGTGTTCAGCCGCACTGGTATTCTACCATGTTCAGTTGGTATAGTTTCGTAAGCGCCCTTGTAAGCGGTTTTTCACTGATCCTTCTTTGGGTGGTCTACCTGAAGAACCAGGGCAACCTTGGCCTCGTAACAAAAGAGCACATACACGATCTGGGCAAATTCATGTTCGCCTTCAGTATCTTCTGGACGTACACCTGGTTTGCACAGTATATGCTGATCTGGTATGCCAATATACCTGATGAAACAGTACACTTCAAGATGCGCCAGCAGGGCCCTTACACGATCATCTTCTACGCGAACTTCATCATCAACTTCGTGATGCCGATATTAATACTGATGGCTCGCCCGAGCAAACGCAACTACTTCACGATCACCTTTATGGCGATGGTGATCATCTTCGGCCACTGGCTCGATTACTTCCAGATGGTAATGCCACAGCCGCTGGGCGCCAACTGGCAG
>CAIVKT010000165.1 GCA_903906615.1 uncultured Bacteroidota bacterium
AAAAGTGTGTACCAATTTGGTTTCAAGTCATTCAGTCTCCAGGCTCCAGTCTATCACATAATTAAGTCTTCGCGGGAACCACCTGCTTTCGCTGTCGTTCACTGCTTGTTTATCATATTGCTGCTCTATGCGCACATCCAGTTTCAGTACGGTATCGTATGCCTTGGCGATAATGTGCGATATCGCATACCCATCAGAGTTGATGTATACCGTACCTTTCAGGTCATTGGCATTATGCCCGTTTGGCCTGAAGCTGAGTGCCCATACGGTGTCCTGCCCCTGTACCAGTTCATCCACCAGGTTGAATTTATAGAACCTGTCAAAGCCGCTGCTCACAGGATTGTGGTAGTCCTTGCCATTCATGGTTATGTAGTCGTTATAGGCATGGAAGGGCAGCACATCTGTGATCATACTGGTAAACACAGACTTCTTCAAGCCCGAGAAACGCGATGCCACTACCTGCTCCTGTAGCTTCTGCGGTTTTTGCCACGTGCGTATGCTGTACGTCTCCGACATCAGCAGGTATTGTGTGTTCAGGAAGTTTGCCGTTTCGCGGCCATCCTTGCTGGTGTCGTTCATCAGCGAGTCGGGCAGGGTGCAGTCTACGATCATTTTGTAGTATTGGTGGCAGCGGTACCAGTCATACTTATCGGGGTTGTTCTGGTTTTTATGCGCAATGGCAGCATTCAGTATGCGGCGCATTTTTTCGTAGGGCGGTTTTATAGCCACTTCATCCAGGGATTTATCTGATGGTTGCAGGTATATATGCCTGCCGGGGATTGGCAGCCCTGCGTGTTGTGTAACATACCCCAGCGAGGATATTTCTATATAGCCCAGCGTGCCTTCCGGCAACTGGAAATGGCCATCGAGTCCGGCCACGGTGCCTTGGCCGCTATCGCCAAAGCGTATGGTGGCGAAGGGTATCGGCTCTTTTGTTCTTGCGTCTGTAACCAGCCATACGCCACTTTGCTGTGCCTGTAGCAGCATGGGGAGCATAAAAAAGCAAAGCAAAAAATATAAATACCTCGGTGTCATACCGCTATAACGAAATTTTGAGCAAAATAATATTTTTGTATTATAAACTGTCTTACTTATCTTTATGCCATATAAAATACTGAAATGAAAAAATTACTCTATTCTGCTCTCTTTTGTGCGTGCATAACGGCTGTACTTGCATCGTGCGGAGGCAAGGATTATGTTGCCAACCCATCAAGCAATGCCAACGGAAGCGTGAACCCGCTGAACCCGCTTACCTCCAGCCAGTTCACCTGGACCGGTACAGCCCCTCTGACCGTATATGTAAACGGGTCTCCATGGACGGCAGATACTGCATTCTATACGTTTGATGATTCAAGTGGAACTAATGTGATCGTCGGATACAAAGGAACGCAGGCAATACAGTTGAACCTGACCGATGTATATGCCGGTAATGTCTACTCCATGCAGTTAAAGACATACAACAGGATCGCCGTGTGGTACAACCTGGATAGTGTGTATGCGATAACCAGCACATATAGCAGTATTTTGGGCAATTCGGGTGAGATAAAAATAATCGAGAATGATAGCGCTAAAATGGTTGCCCAGTTCTACTTCCAGGGTGTGAATGCTAGTGGCGGGGTTGATAATTTCAGCAATGGCTACCTGTCAATAAATAAATACTAAGAAGATCACTGATATTTTATTTGCCCCCTTCAATATGAATTGAAGGGGGTATTTTTATATCAACCCTTTAATGACCACCAAAGACAAGCTACCTATGATCAGCCACAGCAACACACCTTGCACCATGGGCCGCCAGCCCACATTACGTATCGTGTTCAGAGAGAGGCCGCACCCGATGAGGAATAAGGTAACAACAAGCCCCTGCTTGCCGATGATAGCCGTCCATTGAAACAGTGTATGCCCGTTCATCGTATTTTTCAGCACGGGCAGGTACAGTGGTAAGTAGCTGGCAACGAGGATGGCCAGCACAAAGTAAAAGATGAAGTAGGGTATCTTCACCTTACCGGTGCTTTTTTGGAACCAGGCTGTGCCCAAAGACAAGGGGATGATCCATAACGCGCGCTCCAGCTTTATGGTGGTGGCTATCTTCAATGCTTCCTGGCTATACTTGCTGGCAGCGCCTACTACCGAGCTGGTATCGTGTATGGCCACAGCACACCAGGTGCCAAATTGCTGGTCGCTCATATGCAGGTAGTGGCCCAGGGTGGGGAAAATGAAGAGCGCTATAGAGTTAAGGATGAATATGGTGCCCAGCGATACGCTGATCTGCTCGTCATTGGCCTTGATAACGGGGGCAATAGCTGCTATGGCGCTGCCACCACATATAGCGGTGCCGTTGGAGATAAGCGTAGACGTTTTAGGGTCTATCTTCAGTTTTTTGCCAATGAAATAACCTGCCACTAAAGTGATAGCAATGGTGCCGACTGTAAACAAAAAGCCGCTCTTGCCGGCTTTCATCGCTTCTTCAAAATTCATACTGAAGCCGAGGCATACAACAGATACCTGTAGCAGCAGGGTAGTGGCTTTTTTATTGAACCGAAGGAAAGGATGCCCAACAGCCAGCGCCACTATGATGCCCATGAGTAGCGCAATGGGCGGGCTAATGAGCGGTGTGCAACACAGAATGATACACAACAGGAAAATAACCTGCCGCAACCCTGTGGGCAGATCAAGTAAAGTGGACCTCATTAAAGCAATTGACAGGCACCCCCAAGAAGAGCCGAGGGCGTAAAGATAAAATAAAGCGCAAAAATTAATGCTGATTGCTACTGTATTTTGTATTGATAAATTGGTAACTTTACTATATTCAAATGTGCCCTATGAAGAAAATACTACCATTAATGCTGTTATTTATTTCATTGCATTCCCTTGCGCAAAATTACCAATGCCTGCAAAGCGGTGTGAAGCATTATTTTATTAATGGTAATGGATATCTCAGAGGTATAAGAATAGACTCCGTTCGCAGCAGTGGCGCAAATACCATTTACTATCCATTTCATACACCCAGGGGTTCTTATAGCTCGCCTTCGCTTACATTGGATAATAACGGAGGAAGTTGGCTGGGCAAAAAAGTTCAGCAACAGAGTAATGGTACTTTTATTTTTGATAGTTACTGGGGTGATTCGGTTATAATAAAAACACAAGCTCACGTTGGCGACTCATGGACATTCTACCAGGATACCAGCAACCTTTACTATAAAGCCACAATTATCTCAACAGACACCATGACTGTTCTCTCTGCACTTGACTCTGTAAAACGAATAATGATCAATGCCTACATTGGAAGTAGTATTGTTACTACAGACCCTGTGGATAGCTTTGTTATTACGCTCAGTAAAAATCATGGCTTTGTTGAAGTATTTGATCTATACACCTTCCCCTATCATAAACCTGATTCAACATTTCGATCAGGATTGGATTTCTTTTTGGATAGGTCATCGTGTAATTATTCTATGGTCAATTCAGCAGCCGGTGTTGCTCCTAATTTGGCAATATCATTATTTAAATTGGTGGAATTAATAAACCCAAATGATATTGTTCTTCATAATTGGAATGTAGGCGATGTTGTACAAAGTCTGAGTGAGTTTGGTATTTATTGGTGCGATGGTGTTTTTAATTTGTCGGATACGGTCTCAGATAAAACTACTACAGCCCATTCAGTCACATACACTTTCACCGGCACATCTTTTTCTTGTCCTTCTAATTCCAGGGCCTTTGAAACGTATCCATGCTCATTAATAGTTAAAACCGGTGCCTCTACCTTTTACGACAGCAGTTATTCACTTTATGATAGCACAATAATGCCGGAAGAGCATATTGGTTACGAGAATTATTATTTGTTTTATTTCCCTAATGATACAAGTTTTTGCTCAGCTAGTCCCCTCTATTTAACAACTGTGCAGCATTATAACGTTGGGCTAGGAAGTGTGGAGGTTATGGCGAAATATAAGCTTGGTATGGGTAAGGTATACTCTGTTTATGAGGATGGTGAGCCAACTTTAGAAGAAGATCACCTTATGTACTATAAAATTAACGGCTACGCCTGCGGTGATCCGCTGCCGTCAGCAGTGCCAAATATTGTGCAGGAAAAACAATTGCAAATCTACCCCAACCCCACCCAAAACGAACTAACCATCTCTGCCACAAACAACATAACACACATCATCATCACCAACCTCGTTGGCCAAACGCTTTATAACAATGAATACAATGCCACGCAGGTAAAGGTAAATGTAGCGGGCTTATCGCCGGGTATTTATCTCATCAGGATAAACGACACCGAAGTGCGAAAGTTTGTGAAGGAATAAGGAATACTATGGGCATTAGAGTATCAGTATATCTTCCATGTTATCAGGCGAAACTATTGTGGTAGTAGTTGTGTAGTTGGCTGTGAAGGTTTGCGGGAAGCGCACTTTTGTTTTCTTTCCCCATTTGAATTCATAAGCATTGTATTCATCATTGTTCACTTCTTCTATCAGGTCTATTTCCTGCTGCTGCGTGGTGCGCCAGAAGTATTGTTTTACATCAATACCCGCATAGCTGAGCGACTTTATCCTTTCGGAAATAATAAAATTTTCCCACAAGGCGCCCACATCCGTGCGGGAATGCACATCGTTAAAATTATTGATCACTGCATTGCGTATGCCGCAATCGCAGAAGTATATTTTCTTGCCTTTCTTTATCTCGTTGCGCACATTTTTATTCAGCGCAGGCAAAGTGAAAATAACATAGGCTTTTTCTAAAACGTCAATATATTTTTCAACAGTATTCCGGGTCGCGCCTATCGTTTGGGCCAGTTCATTATAGCTTACCTCGCTCCCTACCTGCAAAGCCAGGGCTTTTACTATTTTCTCCAGCAGCAGTGGTTTTTTTACCTGCTCCAGTGTCAGCAGGTCTTTGTACAGATAGCTGT
>CAIVKT010000166.1 GCA_903906615.1 uncultured Bacteroidota bacterium
TGGTGGAGCGGTGATGGTGTTGCCTCCTCTGCGCGAGCCGGCGATTGCAAATCGCCTGTTATTGGTAGTACGCGATGCCCGCTGAAGCGGAACATCGCGCACAACGGGAGAAGTTGTCGAAACTTTTGGAGCTGAACTTAGAGTAAGGCATCTGACACCATATAATTTTGTCATTACTGGACAATCATCATCTATTAATTCTCATGAGTTTGATGTCAAATCCAAAAGCCTTTTTCAAGAAATACTTATTGGGAAAAGCTCTGTTGATGACTTGAGAGATATGATTTTTGACTTGCCTAAACATGGACACTACAGCTTAAATGATTTCGATTAACATCTAGGTCTTTACCGGTATCCGATCTCCTGATCGGAGAAGCGTATACCTATGCTATTATTCGCGCGAGTTTCCTTCGCGAGGCTGTTGGTGAGGACACACAACAGCGGCGGAGCGTGCTTAGTAGGGCTGTTGTTCGCGAATAGTTGCGCCCGCTAAAGGGGTGCGTGGTTGGTGGTGGTATGTGATTGCTACAAAGCTTTTGCCCCCATGGGGCAATGACTGTGCGAGCCATACTGATCGTTTGTTGTTTTATCGGCGAAGTGTAGCGGCATGTAGGTATTGTTCGCGCCAATGTCCTGCATGTCTGTTGGTGTGCTTGGGCAAGTTCAGTATCAAGCAAGAGGCGTAGAGAGGACCACGCACAGGTGTCCCACACTTCAAAAGTGTGGGACACCTACCCAGCGTTGGAAGGGGATTCAAAAAAAAGTTTGCTGAAATTTCTTTCAGCAAACTATTGTATAAGGTGGGTAAGGGGCTATTTCTGGTCTGCTCCGGTCTGTTTATCTACCGAGCGTTGTTCTTTGTTTACCTTTCTTTGCTTTTTGTGCATTTTGCGGTCTTTCTTGTCGAGTTTATCTTTTTTCTTATCCTGTTTATACTTGGTGTCGTTAAGGGTGCGCTCTTTTTTGTCAGCCTTCCTTTGCTCCTTGTCTTGCTTCTTTGACGGAACGTTGTCCTGTGCAAAAGAAGGTGTGTAAACGGATCCGATAGCCATGATGGCCATAACAATGAACTTTTTCATGATGTTTTTTGTGTATTTGGTTAACTGTTGTGGCAATGTAGCCCTTTTAAAAACAGTTATAACATAACAGCAGATAGTGGGGAAATTTACCGCTGCTGATAGACATAGTGCAATAACCATGCCAGATATTCGAGCGTTGCCGGCAATGCGTATCACAATCAGGCTAAATTGGCTATATTGCAGCCTATGAACAAAGCCGGCCCGATAATAGTAATAGAGGATGATATGGACGACCAGCACTTGCTGGAGGAGATATTTGATAAGCTGGGGTACAGGAACAAGATCATCTATTTTGCTGATGGCAATGAGGCCCTGGAATTTTTAAATAAAACCGATTTGCACCCCTTCCTCATCCTGTCGGACATCAATATGCCGAAGATCAATGGCTTCGAGTTGAGGAATAAAATCTTCACAAATGAGCTGCTGCAGACCAAGTGCATCCCGTACCTGTTCTTTACGACCACGGCTACTAAAAAAGCGGTGATAGATGCCTATGCGCTCTCGGTACAGGGTTTTTTCGTGAAGCCCACTACAGTGAGCCAACTGGAAGGTACGCTGCGCAAGATCATAGAATACTGGCAGGAGTGCATAGCGCCGAGCCAGTACGATTGAGTTACAAGTAGGCTCCGGTGGCTTTATATTTGTTTGTAAGTAGCATTACGCTTGAAAAAGATCATATTGCTTATATCGTTTTTGGCTTCGTGCGCTGCTGTCTATGGGCAAACGGTGGTCATTAAGCATACAAGCCGTGATAAGGCATACATCAGGGACTATTACAAAAACCACCTGATCATCAGGGCATACGAAAGCTCCAAGTTCAACAGCTTTAAATTTATTGATGGCAAGGATGATGTGGTGTACAAGCCCAACCACCATAATGATGTGGGACTGGGATTTACCTATAAGGTCATCAGTTTCAATTTTGAATTCTACATACCCATCTTCGGGCAAAACAATGATAAGTATGGCTCTACGCATTCTTTCGATCTGCAGACGTATGCCTATGTGCACAGGTTTGTTATAGACCTGCTGGCGCAGGTGTACCATGGTTATTACCTGCCCAATGATAATGGCGCGGTGAGCAGTAACCTGCCCGCGGTAGTGGTAAGGCCGGATATGGTTACCAAGAACATCAGCCTGGCGTGCCAATACATGTTCAATGACCAACATTTTTCTTTTAACGCGCCGTTCTATCAAAACGAGATACAACTGAAGAGCGCAGGCTCCTTCCTGCTGGGCGGCGGGCTATACCACAATGACGGGAATGCAGACTCGTCGTTCATACCCTCGCAGATCAACAAGGCGAATTTTTTCGGTGACCACCGTTTTAACGGCTATAGCTATACATCGCTGGCTGCCAGCGGAGGCTATGCTTACACGCAGGTAATAGGCAAACACTTTTTTATTACCGGCGCACTGAGCGTGGGCTGCGGTATCGGGTACTCGACAATAGCGGGCGACAACATAAACAAAAGCAGCAGCAAAGCAGGCCCCGAATATATAACCAACGGAAAATTTGCAGCAGGGTATACCACTGACAA
>CAIVKT010000167.1 GCA_903906615.1 uncultured Bacteroidota bacterium
GCAGCTATAGACAGGCTCACACTTAAAAACATAAAGCTACAGGTCAACTACCCCAACTATGGCGTAAAGATAATGGCCGACAAAGAAAAGCTGAAACTGGCCCTGATGAACATAGTGATCAATGCAATAGAGGCTATGGAAGACAAGGCCGGGCAACTATCCATATCATTGAACAGGGCAGATGGATTTGCCGACCTCGCCATCACAGATAATGGCTGCGGCATCAGCGAAGAAAACATATCCCGTCTATTTGAGCCTTACTTTACCCAAAAACGTAATGGTATGGGACTAGGGCTTGCCTTTACGCTGAATACCCTCCAGGCCCACAAAGCCAATATAGACGTGGCATCCAAACCGGGCAAGGGGACCTCATTCAATATTACTTTCCCGGCAATATAGCGGTGGCATCATCTTTTATTGATATTAAGCTAACCTAATTAAAACAACATTATGAGATCGCTATTGTATATTATCGCTGTTATCCTGATCATTGGCTGGGTGCTGGGCGCCTTCGTTTACAGCGCAGGGTCTATTATCCACATTTTACTCGTATTAGCTATTATTTCTTTGATCCTCGGCTTCATCAGGCGCGGGTCAGTAGACTAAATATTGAGCGATCATTCGTAAATTGCAGTATAATCGGCGAAGGCAATGAATACCATTGCCTTCGCTTTCATTAGCAATTAACCTATGACGCAACAAAGCACAGCTCTTTACACGGCTTATACCGACCTCCTGCAAAAAGCAGCCGACCTCAACAACGCCTCCGCAGTACTGGGCTGGGACCAGGAAACCTACATGCCATCTAAAGGTGCCGATATCCGTGGCCGCCAGTTGGCCACACTCGCATCGGCAGCACATGAGCTGCTTACGAGCAACGAATATGGCTACCTGCTGAAACAACTCAATGCCCTTACCGACCTCGGCGATACCGAACGCAGGAATGTGACCCTGAGCATGGAAGACTTTGAGAAGAACAAAAAACTCTCTCCTGATTTTGTGGAAGAGCTTTCGCGCCTCACCAGCGAATGCTTCAATAACTGGATTGCCGCGCGCAAAGCCAATGACTTTTCTTTGTTTGTGCCATCGCTGGCACGTATGATAGCCATGAAAAGAAAACAGGCCGATCTCTATGGTTACACCAGCCATCCGTATGATGCACTGCTCGATGATTATGAAAAAGGCGCTAACGTAGCCATGCTTGATGCCCTTTTTGATAAAATAAAAAAGCAGCTACCGGTATTGCTTAACAAGATCAAAACAGCGCCACAAGTAAGCGAAGACTGCTTTCACCAGCACTTTCCAAAGCAACAGCAATGGGACTTCGGTATAGATGTGCTGAAACAAATGGGCTTCGACTTTGAGGCAGGCAGGCAGGATTATGCCGAGCATCCATTCACCACCTCTTTCTCCCCCACCGATGTGCGCATCACCACCCGTGTTGATGAACATAATTATGCATCTATGCTTTGGAGCTGCATACATGAGGGCGGCCACGGCCTGTATGAGCAAGGGCTGCCTTTAGCCCAATACGGCTTGCCACTCGGCTCGCCGGTGTCCCTGAGCATACACGAATCGCAGTCACGACTATGGGAAAACTGCATAGGCCGCAGCATGGAGCTATGGCAATATTTTTTTCTTAAGCTACAGGGGTATTTCCCCGAACAGCTAAGTAAGACCACAACTTCAGATTTTTTTAAAGCAGCCAATCGTGTGGAACCATCCCTCATCCGAACAGAAGCCGATGAGCTGACGTATCATTTTCATGTGATGATCCGCTACGAGATAGAAAAGGCACTGATAGAAGGCTCACTGGCAGCAGAAGACCTGCCTGCTAAATGGAATGAATTGTACCAACACTATCTCGGCATCAGTCCGCAGGATGATAAGACAGGGGTATTACAGGATGTGCATTGGAGCCACGGCAGCTTTGGGTATTTCCCCACTTATTCGCTTGGCAGCTTTTATGCGGCGCAGTTCTTCGACCAGGCAAAGCAGGATATACCGGGATTGCAGCAACAGATCAGCAACGGCGAACTATCGAACCTGCTGCAATGGCTGCGCGAACATATCCACCAATATGGCCGCCGTTATAACTCCGAAGAGCTTTGCGAACGGATAACGGGGCAAAAGCTGGACACGGAATTTTTTATGCGCTATGCGGCAGATAAATACAAACAAGTGTATGACCTGGAATAAGAATGGCTGAGTTGATACGATATACCGAACCGCTGGAAGCCGATGAACTGGCCTTCCTGGAGCGCAGGGAAAGTAAAGACCGCTCGCAGTATTATAAGGTCTTTCAAATACTCATGCTCTTCAGTTTTGTATTCCCATTCATAGGGGCGTGGTACCGCGCGACCGACAATGCGCCTAATGCGTTTTCGCCGGCCAGGTTCTTTCTTTCTGCAGCAATATTGCTATTTATCTCTTTGGTAGCCGTTTATGTACCATACCGCGCCCACCTGCGCAAAATACAGCGGGATATAAAGGATGGCACTAAAACAATAGAGGTGGCACACATCATGCGCAAGTTGCAAATGAACGCCAAGAAAACCTGCCATTTTTATATAGACTCGAAGATAAAACTAAGCATAGAAGTATCTTATGATGATTTTGCAAGATTAGATGAGGGCGATGAGGTGAGTATTGAATACACCACCCACTCGCGGCTGTACCTGGGGTATTTTTGATATTGCGCCTTTTCACAGTAATTTTGGCAATTACACTTGACTAACGACTAACGACTAACAGCTATAATGCAATTCAGTAATGTAGTGGGCCAGCGGGCCGCCAAGGAGGGACTATTGAGGATGTGGCACAGCGATGTGTTCCCGCATGCGCTGCTGATTAGTGGTGGTGAAGGCACAGGTGGCCTGCCTATGGCGCTGGCTGTGGCACAATACGTGTTTTGCGAGAACAAAGGCCCGCAGGATGCCTGTGGCAAATGCCCCGGCTGTGGCAAGGCCGCCAGGCTGGAACATGCCGACCTGCACCTGAGCTACCCCACTATACCGCCCAACACACGCACCAAGGCCATGAGCCGGCATTATGCGCCGGAGTTCAGGGAGTTTGTACAGCAATCGCCCTATGGCACTACTTATGACTGGTTGCAACATATTAATGCGGAGAATAAGCAGGGCAACATAACTGCTGATGAGTGCAACGAGATCATAGACGTGCTGAACCTGAAATCTTATGAAGGTGGCCGCAAAGTGCTGGTGATGTGGCGGCCTGAATTCCTGGGGAAAGAAGGCAACAAACTGCTGAAGCTCATAGAAGAGCCACCGGCTGACACTATACTTATATTTGTAGCGGAGAATAACGAAGATATACTGCAAACCATACTGTCGCGCACGCAAGAGGTAAGGCTTGCTCCCCTTGCCCCCACCGACATAGCCGAAGCGCTCACTGCCCGCGCCCTCACCGACCCAAGAAGGGCCGCACAGATAGCCCACATAGCCATGGGCAGCTATACCGAAGCCCTGCGGCTGGTGCGCCATGCCGAGAATGACCTCTTCCCCGGTGTAAAAGACCTGTTCAATGCGCTATTTACAAAGAACGGCGTGCTGATAGCGAAGTTCACTGATGAGTGGTCGAAGGCGGGCAGGGAACAACAAAAGAACTTCCTCACCTATACCATACAACTGCTGGAGCAGACCATAAAGGCCCGCTACCTACCCGGCGCAGACATAGCCCTGCCCGATGCCGAAGCGCAATTCGTGCAGAAGCTGGCGGCTACCAAAATATCCTTGGAAGGCTTTGCGCAAATGGTGTCTTACATCTCAGATACCATAGCCTATATAGAACGCAACGCCCACTCCAAAACACAGATACACGCCATGGCCCTGCGTATGCAATATACGATATGGAACATGCCATTACCCGCCCATGTTAATTAATATGTAATAAATATTTTTCAAGCATTTTATCCCCCTAAAAATGCCCCCGGATTTAACGTTAGCACGGTTTTTGATTATCTTTTTATTAACAGCAATTAGTCTACATTTGTTATTGTTATTTTAGTCATCAGATCATTATTAAGTTATTAGAACCATGTTGCAATTCATGAAGAATAAAATCCTGATCCCTCTTGTTTTAGTAGCTGCGTTGGCAGCCTTCTTTTCTTTCAGGTACATCAGCGCCAAAGGCCACGCCTCAGAAGACAAACGCCAGATCGTTTTAAAAACAGTTATTGATGCCATCAACTCGCAGCACTATTCACCCAAAGCGCTTGATGATACTTTCTCTGCGAGGGTATACCATCGTATGGTCACTGCGTTTGATTACGATAAGCTTTACTTCACCCAGCAGGACATCAACAAACTGCAAACCTACCAGTATAGCATAGATGATGAGATCAGGATGAACTCCATAGAGTTCTTTGATACGCTGGATGCTATTTTCACCAGAAGGGTTGCTGAAACCGAAAGCTTTTACCCCGAGTTGCTGAGCAAGCCATTCTCTTTTACTACTAATGAAGAGCTTCAACTTAACCCGGATAAAGAAGCCTACGCATCAGACGAGGCCAGCCTTAAAGACAGGTGGAGAAAGTTCCTGAAATACAGGGTGCTTACAGGATATATAGACCTGGAGAACGAACAGAACAAGAAAAAAGAGAACAAAGACTCTGTGAATGCCAAAATGAAAACAGACGCAGAGCTGGAAGCGCAGGCGCGCGAAGGTGTGGAAAAATACTATACACGCTACTACAAGAGCATGCACAAAAGGAAGGACGATGACCGTTATACCTTTTATATCAATGCCATTACAGAAACTGAAGACCCGCATACCGCATACTTTCCGCCGGCTGAGAAGGAAGAATTTGATGCCACTATGAGCGGCAGTTTCTTTGGTATAGGCGCACAGCTAAAGCAGAATATAGAAACTGACAAAATAGAAATAACCGATATAATTGCAGGCAGCGCTTCCTGGAAGGAAGGCGAACTGAAAGCCGGCGACCAGATAGAGAAAGTAGCGCAAGGCAGCCAGGCTCCGGTGGACGTGCAAGGTTATGACCTGCCCGATGTGGTAAAACTGATACGTGGCCCTAAAGGCAGCGAAGTAAGGCTTACGGTAAAGAAAGCGGATGGCTCGGTACGCATTATCCCCATCATCAGGGATATTGTGAGCGTGGAATCAACTTTCGCGAAATCGGCGATCATTAAAAGCAAGGATGGCCCTATAGGCTACATCTACCTGCCTGAGTTCTATGCCGATTTCAACCACACCAGTGGCCGCAGTTGCGCTACAGACGTAGCCAATGAAGTACAGAAATTAAAGGATGCAGGCGTTACAGGTATTATCCTTGACCTGAGGGATAACGGTGGCGGCTCGTTGAATGACGTAGTGGAAATGGCAGGCATATTTGTAGGCCGCGGACCAGTGGTGCAGGTAAAGAGCAACCATGCAGCGCCGGTGGTACTGCGCGCGCAGCCCACAAGCAGCGAACCATTGTACACCGGCCCATTAGTGATCATGGTCAATGAGAACAGCGCATCGGCATCTGAGATACTGGCTGCTGCATTGCAGGATTACAGGCGTGCTGTGATCGTAGGCGCTACTACCTATGGCAAGGGCACGGTGCAGAATATGAGGGACCTGGATGCAATGATAGACCCA
>CAIVKT010000168.1 GCA_903906615.1 uncultured Bacteroidota bacterium
ACCGGGTGCTAACGGATGGCTCTGGCGTGCTTCGGGTACCACATTCTCAAGCTCCAGTCATGGTTTTTCTGAATTCTTCCCTGGTCCGGGTATTTATACCATTACAGATTCAACTTGGAGTACAATTACAGGTTGTTCAGGGGTTGTCAGCCACACCTATACATTCAATCCGGTGCCGGTAGTATCATTTATAGCCACACCGGCATATCGTTGTACGCCAAATGATACAGTTTCATTTACACACACTGTCATTGATGCTTCCGGTATTGATTCAATAGCATGGGCATTTGGAGATCCTTTGTCAGGACATTTTGATACAGCGTATTCAGACTCAATACATATTTACACTACTGCCGGCTATTTCACACCCCGCTTGTACGTGAAAGATAACAACGGCTGTGTGACCATAGATTCAACTCAACTGAATTACATTGGCATACATCCCCCGACGGCATCTATTATACCCAATACTGCCGATTCTGGCTGTGCACCTTTCGTTTATTGCTACCATACTGCCGTCAACCCTTCATCAGCAACTTTGATCACTGATTCAGTGAGTTATGGAGATGGTACACCTCATTGTATCGGGCCAGATTGCGGAGATACTTGCCACACATACATCACAGGGGGCATTTTTAAGATCAGGCACTATTACCATTTGCTCGAAGGGTGCTATTATTCAGATTCCATCAATGTGGTAATTGGTACAACTCATCCAATAATGTCTTCTTATGCTTCGCCGGATTCTGTATGTCCAAATAGTGAAGTTTACTTTTTTGATAATTGTTCTAACTGTACATCCTTTCACTGGAATCTTGCCAATAAAACATCCAATTCCATGACCGAGGATTCGAGTTCTTATACAACATTGGGTCCAGTGCCCATCGTGGCAATCGGTGATGTAAACGGATGCACGGATACGTTGACACCCACGCTCTATATTCTCCCTCCGCTTGCCAATATAATGGACCTGGTACACGATTGCAGTAGTCCTAATGTGATCAGTTTCTATAATTCTGGCTCTACAGGCGCTGCGAGCTTCCACTGGTCGTTTGGAGATGGTACTACATCCACGCTCCCAAACCCTACGCATGCCTATACAGTGCCGCTGGCGGGTGAAACCTATACCGTCACGTTAGTAGATACGGCGGGCACGTTACATCAATGCACAAATATTGCTACAAAGATCATAGATATTTACCCCATCATAGACACCTTCAGTGCTGATGACACTTCGGTATGCAGGCTCGTAAATGTTTTGTTTACCGGCCCAATACCACAACTGGGCGGTGCATATAGTCAGTATATCTGGACATTCTCATCTGCAGGGTCTGCTCCCGTTACAGAAACATCGACCTCCCCGGCATACAGCTATGCGTTTTCTGATACGGGCATTTTTGATGTTCAGCTTGTCGTGGTCAATAGTTATGGGTGTTCAGATACGCTGATAAAACATGGCTACATACACGTCACGGGGCCGGTAGGAGGCATAACAGCTACAGATCCCGTCGTTGGATGTGCGCCGCTTACCGTCCATTTTCATGATAACAACTCTGTGGTGGCAGGATCCTCAATAATCTACAGGATATGGCAGTTCAGCGGCCCCACATCGGTTGCAGGCGTGCCCAACAGGCTCGATACCGGCTATGCTGCTGATACTTCATATACATTCCCTGAAGGGTCTTTCCGCATAGTGCTCATAGACACGGATAATAATCACTGTTTCAGTTACGATAGCATAAGAGTTCATTCTGAAAAACCACATGCCTTTTTTACAGCAACCACCACAGTGTCCTGCCGAGGGATACCGGTAAGTTTTCATGATACCAATACGCATTGTACCTATTTATGGAACTTTGGTGATGGCACCATAGGTACCGGGCAGTCTCCAAGTCACATATACACGGCCAATGGCACCTATTCGGTCTCCGTTTCTATAATAACTACCGCGAGCAGCTATTTGCCGCTCGGCTGTGTAGATACTTTCAAACGGTTATCTTACATAACCATCAATGACATCAGCGCAGCTTTTAATTTCATTACGGATTCAATTTCCATATGCCCTCCGCTTCTGGTGCAGGCCAATGCTTCCGGGGTATTGCCCGGATACCATTATTACTGGGATATAGATCATGCATCTCCATATTACACGGGTTCTTTTTTCTCTAATAACTTCACAGTAGCCGGGATCCATACGCTTACTCTTTTTGACAGCACGGCATCAGGTTGCAGGGACTCTGCATCCAGTACTGTAGAGATAGATGGCCCCGCCGGCATAGTTACT
>CAIVKT010000169.1 GCA_903906615.1 uncultured Bacteroidota bacterium
GAGTTGGACATGCGGAGGTACTCGAAGGCGTATTGGCCGCCGGTCACTTGCGCTTGCGCGCAAGTGCCACAAATCCCAAATATCAAAATCCAAAATCCAAGTTTTAAATTCCAAATTCCATCCCGATAGCTATCGGGACCAAATTCCAGCTTCCTAGCGGATCTGGTGGTGGCTGTTTTGGTATGTTTGTTTGGGTTTTTCAAATTGGATAATGTTTATGGCTATTAACGGTTTGTTGGGTGTTTTAGTATAAAGTCAAAAGTCGTAAGTATAAAGTATAAAGTTTTTTCCGGTGCGAGTGGTCGTGGTTCGAAGCTCACTAAGACCCGCCCACAATTTGATTTTTGGTTCTTGTTATTTGGAATTTGTTATTTACTCTTTTGTGTTATTGGCTATCATTTGCTCTACGATCCCAGAAGAAACTCCGGTGAAGGAGAAGCCGCCATCGTGGAAGAGGTTTTGCATGGTTACCATACGGGTATAGTCGCTGAAGAGCATGATGGTGTAGTTGGCACAATCTTCGGCGCTGGCGTTGCCCAGGGGCGACATTTTTTCGGCATAATCAAAGAACACATCGAAGCCGGCTACGCCGCTGCCTGCTGTGGTAACGGTGGGGGACTGTGATATGGTATTGACGCGTACCTTCTTGGCGAAGCCATAGTGGTAGCCAAAGCTGCGGGCAATACCTTCGAGCAGGGCCTTGGCATCGCCCATATCGTTGTAGCCCGGGAAGGTGCGCTGGGCGGCTATGTAGCTAAGTGCCACTACCGATCCCCATTCGTTGAGCGCATCGGCCTTCATGGCGCTTTGCAGCACGCGGTGCAGGGAGAGGGCAGATATATCCAGTGTCTTCAGGAAGTTCTCGTAGTTGGTATTGGTATAGGAAATGTTCTTGCGCACATTGGGCGACATACCTATAGAGTGCAGTATGAAGTCTATCTTGCCGCCGAAGAGTTCCATGGTCTTGGCCATGAGGGCATCAAGGTCTGTAGTAGAGGTGGCATCGGCTGCGATCACCTGTGCATTGCATAGGGTGGCCAGCTCATTGATCTTGCCCATGCGGAGGGCTATGGGTGCGTTGCTGAGTACTATCTCCGCACCTGCGGCATGTGCAGCGAGGGCAGTTTTCCAGGCTATGGAGCGCTCATCAAGTGCGCCGAAGATGATGCCTTTCTTTCCTTTGAGTATTTGGTGGTCCATATTTTTTGGAGTCGTTAGTCGTTAGTAGATAGTCGTTAGTCGAACGCTGTGGTGTACAACCCCGGCACTATCTATAGTTTAAAGGGTAAAAATAGAGAAAATACGGGGATTTTGGATGAAAAGGACATAACATCCTCCTTCGCTATGGCTTCGGCAGGAAGAAGGACATTTATGCTGGCTTTACCGGATAATGACGATCTCTACGCGGCGGTTCTTGCGCTGGCCTTCTTCGGTGGTGTTGGGGGCTATCATTTTGGCTTCGCCCCAGCCTTTGGCACGTATATAAGATTCTTCGGCACCGAGGGAAACGAGTGTTTTGGCGATGATATTGGCGCGCTTGGTGGATAGCTCTTCATTGATCATGGGGGTGCCGGTATTGTCGGTATAGGCGTTTACATAGAGAATGTAGGATTTTTCGCCGGTCCACGGGGTTATGGCCTTGCGCAGGTCTCTTTTTTCCTCATCGGTAAGCTCTACGCGGTTCACGTCAAAGTGTATGACTGCTATAAGGCTGTCGTTGACTGGGGCTACATAATCGGAGGGCAGCATCACCACATTATGGGTCAGCGGGCGGTGGGTGTATTCGTCGGTAAAGGTGATGGTATCGTCCACATCGGTATAGCCCATGCGGGCAGTATGTATGGTGTACACCGCGCCCAGGTGCAGGGTGATGAGGAAACTGGCATCGCCACGGTTGCTTTGTACGTGGGCTACCGTATCGCCTGTGGCCAGGTCGCGGATGTAGATGGCCGCATAGTTGAGGCGTTCTTTGGATAGGCTGTCGTACACATAGCCCTGTATGTAGCTTACGGGGTCGGGCCGGGCGCGGGCGGGCATATCAGCCTCATAAATGTCGTAGTTGCCTGCCGGGCCGTTGCGGTCTGATGCGAAGAGGATGCGCTGGCCATCGGGCGTTACGCATTCGCTCTTTTCGTCGCATGCGGTGTTGATGGGGTATCCGAGGTTAGTGGCCTGTGAGAAGCTGTTGTTTTTCAGTTTGCGGCTCATAAACAGGTCGGTGCCGCCCATGCCCGGCCAGCCATCGCTGGTGAAGAATAGGGTTTTGTTGTCGGCATCTATGTAGGGCGCTGTTTCGTTGCCGGCTGTGTTGATGGCGGGGCCTGCGTTCACAGGGTCTTGCCACAGGCCATCTTCAAAGCGGGATATCCAAATATCGTAGCCGCCATAGCCGCCCGGGCGGTTGCTCACAAAGTACAGTTCTGTATTGTCGGGAGATAGGGAAGGCATGCCCTCATAGTCGGGCGTGTTGATGGTAGCGCCAAAGCGCTGGCCTATGGTCCATTCGCTGTCTTCTGCGGTGCGGTAGGCCATAAAGAGGTCGCAGCCGCCTTCGGCAAAGCCATCCTCGCTCCGGTTCTCGCAGCGTGTGAAGAACATATAATGCCCGTCGGCAGATACGAACAGGGCCGATTCCTGGTCGGGCGAGTTGGGCGGCACACCCATATTCAGGGCTTTGAACCAGCCACCGCAGCTATCGGCGTGGGCGCGGAAAAGGTCTTCGTCGCTATTGTTCACCCGGCGGGTAAAGTAAAGTTCCTGGGTGTCCACGGCCATGGAGGGGAACAGCTCGGGATCTGGTGTGTTGATGCGGATGCCGAGGTTCACGGGCCATTCGGGCAACTGGCGGGCCTGCGCCTCCTCTACAAAGTAGGCCTGCGCGCGCAGGGTGTTCCATTCGGCGCTGTCTTTGCCGCCGCCATAGTTATTAATGAGGAAGAGCGCACTGCCGGGCTGGCCCGCATATACATAGCACCGTGCCAGCGGCTTGGCAAACTGCCGTGCGCCGTTCCTGCAGCGGGCAGAGCCGCGTTTAAAGGTCTCGGCGGCGAGTGAAAAACGATGTGCCTCAAAGTACCACTGCCCCAGGGTGCTGTAGGCATCGGCATTGGCGGGGTCTTTGCGCAGCAGCTGCTCCATTTTTTTGCAGGCTTTATCCACCTGCTTCTTCGATTTGTAGCGCTGGGCCTCGTTGTAGAGTTTACTGGCCTTGTGCGGCAATGCCACAGCTGCGCAGCAGGTGCATAAGCAGCAGAGCAATAATATGGCGCGGTATAGCTTCACAGAGCGAAAAATACTCAAAAATGTTGAGGTAGTGTATAGGTGGGGGAAGTTAGAAACGGGGTAATGCTTTTTTATTTTGCTTTTAGTGTTTATCTTTACATAAATTGATTTTAAATGGTTGTTTCGGAGATAACTCTTTATAATGTATTGAAGATAAAGCTTGGAGAACAAGAAGCTCAAACTGTTGTTGAAGGTATTAAGCAAGAAGTCAGGAATGAATTCGACAACAAAAAAGACACACTTGCTACCAAGGTAGATACAAACACCCTTAAAGAGGAAATATTGAATTTAAAGATTGACATGGAACGCAGTTTTCGTGACAACCTCAAATGGACTGTTGCGACGATTATAGCCTGCACAGGCATAATGCTTACAGTCATTAAGTTCATACATTAATTAATGTCCACCTACTACTGTCCACCTGCCCTACTTTAGGGTTACTGTAATTCTGCCTCAATATCATCCATCGCCGCATCAAGATCAGTAGCGAGCGCAGGATCTGGTTCGTATGCCGCCAGCCTTTCGGTTACAAGCTGTATATGCCATTCAGGGATGTTAGGTTCCATGATCATTGGTTTATGGTAAAGCTATAGATTTTCAGGAATAAAAGTAATGGCAATTCAAAAACCGGCATTATAATATACTACC
>CAIVKT010000170.1 GCA_903906615.1 uncultured Bacteroidota bacterium
CGATGATGACCATATGCACTCCATAACCTGCATATTGGGTTTTGGTAGACAGGAGATACAGGAATTGTTCATTAGGTGTTGGAGCTTCCTTGCCCCAGATTTGCAAACTCTGCGGACTGCTCATTTTTCCATTCGACAAAAAGCAAAGAAATATCGGTTCGCACTTTTCCGGCGAAAAGCAGATACCATACACAGACTGGTCATATTCTTCTATATCCCTGTTCCCACCAGGGAAAGTAGTTTCGAAAATATGGTATTTCCAGTTGTATATTTTAGCCACATCTTCTACCTCGTCGATCATTGATTGTAACGATGCGGAAAGAGAAAACCTGCCGTTATAATGAAAACTCAGTCCCATGAATTGTATTAATGCTATGAAAGTACACATTTACCACCAAAAACAAAACCCGGCGATCAGCCGGGTTTTGTTTGAAAATTTATTAGTGCATTGCTTCAGAAAGGTCAATTTTCTGGGCTTTCTTATTCGTCTTCACCATCAGCATAAAAGGTATGCAGATGAGGAACATCAGGCCGAGGTACAGGAATACATCCATATACGATAATACCTGTGCCTGCTTCGTCACCATATAGTCCAGCGTTTGGTGGGCGCTGCCCAGCGCTATATCCGGGGTCATCCCCTTGGCTATATAGTTGGCCTGCATCCCCTGTACACGCTGCTGCACATAAGGGTTATCAGCAGAAAGCTTGCTTACCAGGTCATTCCTGTGTACCATGTTCTGGCGGGCCATGAAAGTGGTAATGAGGGCTATACCAAACGAGCCACCCAGTTGCCGCATCATACCCGTGAAGGATGCCCCCTGCCCTATCTGCTGTCCTTTGAGCGATGATAAAGAAAGCGCTGTAATAGGAATGAACAACATTCCCATACCCATACCACGCAATATCAGCATCCAGAAGAAGGCATCTTTGCCGGTATCAGGTGTAAGCACCTTATACCCCCAAAAACTGTACAGGAAGAAGATAAGCATACCTAATGCTACCAGCAACTGTTGCTTCACGCCCCGTTGCAGCAGTTGCCCGATGATGGGCATCATAAAGGCGGTAGTGAGCGCGGCAGGCACCATCAATGCACCCGATTGCTGTGCTGTCCATCCAAGTGTGCTTTGGGTGTACAGCGGTATGATGAATGTAGACCCATACAGCCCGAAGCCAAGTATGAACGAAAGTATGGTCCCGACTCGCAGGTTACCGTTTTTGAGTACCCGCAGTTCCACAATGGGGTTCTTGGCCGTCAGCTCCCTCCACAAGAAGAAGAAAAAACCAAGTATGAAGGTCACAGCCAATGAGGTAATGACATCACTATGAAACCAATCATCCTCCTGCCCCCGCTCCAGTACATATTGCAGCGAGCCTACCGATATAGCCAGCAATGCTATGCCCAGCCAGTCTACATCTTTAGCAGCCTTCTTTTCTGCATACTTAGGGCTGCGCACAAATTGCAACGTGAGGATGGTAGCGATAACACCAATAGGAATGTTGATGTAGAATATATACGGCCAGGAGAAATTTTCCACTATATAACCACCTAACGGCGGACCCAGCGTGGGACCTATGATCACCCCTAATCCATATATAGCCTGCGCCATGCTTCTCTTCTCAGGCGGGTAGCTTTCCGTGATGATCGTTTGCGAGGTAACCAGCAAAGCGCCGCCCCCAAGCCCCTGTAAGAAACGGTAGAACACCAGCTCCCATATACCGTGCGCATTACCGCAAAGGAACGAGCATACGGTAAAGATGATAATGGATGCGGCAAAATAATTGCGCCTGCCAAATTGTGCCGACAGCCAGCTGGTCATAGGCACAACTATTACGTTGCCTATCGCGTATGCGGTGATCACCCAGCCTATTTCATTCAATGTAGCGCCCAGGTTGCCCTTCATATCATTGAGGGCCACGTTGACGATAGTAGTATCCACGATCTCCAGCAGCGCGCAAAATATTACAGTGACCGTGATGATCACCCGCCGTGGTCCGTACTCTACTAATGATTCATGGTTTTGTAACATATAGTTAGCTTAGTAGTTCGGTTAGTCAATATGCACATCCACGTCCACGTTCATGCCGGGGCGCAGTTGCTTTACTAATGGGTCGTTGCCGGTAAATTCAATTTTCACAGGCAGGCGCTGTACCACTTTCACAAAGTTGCCTGATGCGTTATCCGGTGGCAGCAGTGCAAAACGCGCGCCCGTGGCAGGCGAGAAGGAAGTAACTATGGCTTCAAACTCATGATCAGGGTATGCATCTACGCTCACAGTCACTTTCTGGTTGATGCGCATTTTAGACAGCTGTGTTTCCTTGTAGTTAGCTACTACCCATGGGTTAGTGTCCAATACTACACTGAATAAGGACTGGCCTGCCTGCAAATACTGGCCTACCTGTACATTCACCTTCGATATAAACCCGTCTTCCGGCGCGGTGATCACAGTATAAGAGAGGTTTAGTTTGGCATTGTCCAGGTCGGCCTGGCGCTGCTGTATGGTGGCGCTGGCCACACTTACCTGCTGCCCTGTGGCTGCGCTCTGTGATGTGGCTGCCGATGTCTGGCGGTTAGCTGCGTTCTTCTGGTCCATCAGCACCTGTAATTGGCGTTCAGCAGAAAGCTTGGCAGCCTCAGCTTGCTCAAACTGCTGCTGCGTGATGGTGTGGTCCTTGATCAGGTTGGCATAGCGGTTGTAGTCCTGTGTGGCGCGGGTCAGCGTCACCTTGGCTGCTTCTATCTGTGCGTCCGCAGTAGATACATTGGCCTGGTAGGTGGCAATGGTCGATTTAGATGCAGTGGTGTTGGCCTGTGCCACGCCAAGGTTACTTTGTGCGGCAGCCAGCATGGCCTGTGCCTGTGCCACCTGTATCTGCTCATTGCGGTTATCCAGTATCACCAGCGTATCGCCTTTCTTTACTTTCTGGTTGTCTTTTACCCTTACCTCGGTCACATAGCCTGATGCGCGCGGTATTACGGGACTGATGTTGGCATCTATCTGCGCGTCATCAGTTTCTGCATGGTGCAATCCATGAATGTACTTGGTGAAGCCGAATGTGCCGCCTACTAATACCAATACAACCAGCGCTATCTGGAAACCCTTGCTTTTCTTTTTCGGGGCTTCTGTTTCTGCGGT
Organism: uncultured Bacteroidota bacterium; assembly: GCA_903906615.1. Taxonomy (GTDB): domain Bacteria; phylum Bacteroidota; class Bacteroidia; order Chitinophagales; family Chitinophagaceae; genus Nemorincola. Next base: position 3,135 of record CAIVKT010000170.1, read on the forward strand.
TGCCATCGCGGGTGTGTGCTGTGTTTTTGCTGTTTCGTTTACTTGTGCCATAATTTATGATTGAATGTGTTGAATAATTATTTTCGGGTTAATCTTATTTAATTGTGCCTGCTGTCTGTTCCAGTTTTTTGTAGGCTACAAATGCGTCTGCCTTAGAAAATGTATAGTTTAGTTTGGCCTGTAGCTGTGCCACATCGGCTTCCAGCAGGTCGGTCGTGGTTACAAGGCTATTGTCGTATTTGTTCTTGGTGATGCGGTAGTTCTCATTGGCTTGCTCTACTGCTTTAGCATACACATCTATCTTATTGATGCTCAGTATATAATTCTGGTAGTCGCGGTTAACCTCCAGCCTCACCTCGTCCGACAATAATCCTTCATTGGCCTCTATCTGGTGCAGGCGGGCTTTAGCCTCTTGTACCCTGGCTCCTGTCTTCCAGAAGGTCGCAAAATTATATTGAAGGCCTATACCTATATTTAATGCGTTGTTCACTGTCAGCAGGTTTTGTAGATCTGCGGCTACATAACCACCTGTAAGCGCCAACCCTGGATAGTAGTCGCCCTTTGCCGATTTGATACCCGTAGTGGCAGCCTTTTCGCGGTAGGAAAGGGACGCAATATCTTTACGGTTCTGTAATGCTGTTTGCTCCCACTCTACTATCTTACCAGCATCTGGCAGTTGCATGAATGACGTATCAGCTGTCAGTTCTGTATCCTCGGGCAGGCCCAGCATCAGCGCCATATTCATGGTCGTGATCTTTAGATTGTTCTGCGCATCCAGCAGCGACAGCTCTATATTAGACTGTTGCAGCTGCGCCTTTAAAAGGTCGTTGCGCGCCAGCAAGCCGTTTTTCTCCAGGTTGGTGAAGTCAGTCACCCTTTGTTTCTGCTGGTTCAGGTTTTCCTGCACCAGTTGCACTGATATTTGAGCTTTATACAGATTATTGTATGCGCTTATGGTATTTTGTATCAGTGCCTGCTTATCGCTTTCGGCATCCAGCTTCGTGGCTTCCTCCAGGTATTTCGCGCTCTCTACACCATATTTGATCTTAAATCCGGAAAACAAAGGTACCGATGCGTTCACGATTCCATATACTGCCTGGTTCACTTTTAATGAGCTGCTTTGCTTGGAGGTGTCTGATCCGCTGTTCAGCTTCACTTTCAGGTCTATTGATGGGTTGTTCAGGCGTAGGTAAGACCCCGATGCCTTCAAGTCAGGCAGGTGGTTATTCCATGCTTCGTGGTATTGGGCTATAGCCTCATCCACCTTCGCATTGGAGACTTTAAGTTGTTTGCTACTTTTGATGCTCAGCTCTATGGCCTCGTTGAGCGAGAGGTTTCGTGCGTGTTGCGCAAAAGCATGTTGCGCGGGCGCTGCAAGCAGCAGGCTCAGAGTCGCGGCGCAAAGCTTTGTGTGTAGTTTATATATCATTAGTCAGTGTTATTTTAAAAAGGTTCTTCAAATGGGCGCTTAGTTTCTTCCTGATGTATTTCTGGTATTCCGGTTCTGTAAGATCTCCAAGGTGGTTCATTTCGCAGTAAAACCGCTTCGATATCACCACCTGGCTCACTGTGCCTACCAGCGTCGACATCATCAGCATTATATCTATGTGTTTTTTGAATTCCCCGCTTTTTTGTCCATCCTGTATCAGTTTTTTTATAGACTGCAGGTTCCGTTTCTTTAGCTCTAAAATTAATGCCGCCACAGGTGTATTCTGTTCCAATATCTGCTCGCGCATCATTATTTTATGAAATTCCTGCTGATCCACGAACTTATCTACGTAGTCATCTATTAAAATGTTCACCTTCTCCAGGTGGGTTATCTGGTTGTTCAGTAGCAGGTTCTCTATTTTCAGGCGCATCTGTGTCGTCTTCTGTTCAAACACCGCTTCCATTAGCTTATCCTTCGAGCCGAAGTAATAAGAGATCATCGCCACATTCACACCTGCCTCCTGTGCTATATCTCTTACCGATGTGCCGTCAAATCCGGTCTGCGAGAACAGCTTCTCCGCGCTATGTATTATAGCGTTCTGCTTCTCACTATATGCTATGGTCTGCTTTTCCATGTTTTCATTTTCACGGGGCAAAGTTAAACACTCGTTTAAAATTAAACAAACGTTTGATTAATTTTTTTGTGAAAAAAAAGTTATAGCTGTATAGGCAAAATCAATAGGATTGAAAACAAGTAAATTATGCCAATGAAAAAGCAATATACTTCAATAAATAACTTTGGGGGAAAGTATATTTATACTAATTGCACTTCAAAAAACGGGTCTTAAACGTTCCTTTGCGGCCTTAAAGCACCGTTGTTCCCTGATGTTCCGCTTCCGCGGGCATCAGGAACTACAAATAGAGCCGATTTGCAATCGGCAGCCTCGCGAAGGACACGCAACGCAAGCAGGAATACAAAAACAAACCTGTTACTCCGCCACAAATTTCCCCGTAAATTCCCTTCCGTCTTTGCACATGGCCCTGAAGAAATAAGTGCCTGATGCCAACAGCTTCCTGTCCAGCACCAGGTCTTTCGCCGGTATGTTTTCCTGCTTGTACACCACATTTCCTTTCAGGTCTGTCACTTCCAGCGCTACTGTCTGAAAAGCTTCCGACTCAGGCAGTATCACCGATGACCTGTCCGTTACCGGGTTAGGGAATATGCGTGGCAGCGGTACATTCACGCCCGGCACATTAGAGATAGTATTGTTCACCTCCCGGTAATACAGGTCGCCATAGCTGTCCCCATATTGCGTGCTCATACCTGCTATCAGGTAGCCGTTATTGCCCTGCAAGGCTATGCTGGTGGCTATCGATCCAGCGCCGCCATATACGCCATCAGTTATTACATTGCCGCTGCCGTCTGTGGTCAGTACATATGCTTCACCTGTTGGGTCTGCCGCGTAGTTAATGCCGGCTACCATATAGTTGCCATTCGGCAGCTGCGCTATATCATTCAGCAGCAATCCTTTGCTGCTATCGCCATAAGTTTTGCACCACAGTTGGTTGCCATCGGCATCCAGCTTCGTCAGCATACCCAGCGGGTGGCCGCCTGGGGCAAGGGTGGTATAGCCCGCCACCATAAAGCCGTTATCAGTCGTGGGTATTATTTTATAAAACCTGCTGTCGCCTGCGGCCTGGTGCAGCCACGTGGTCGTAGTGTCGCCATTGTCCTTCAGTTTCATCAGCCACGCGTCCAGTTCGCCATGGCCACGGCTGCTCGTGAAGCCGACAGATAGAAAACCGCCTGCCGCCATCGGCACTATGGTGTACATATATTCTGCCCCATGGCCTGCGTAGCAGCGGGTCCATAGGGTATCGCCCGTAGAGTTCGTCCTGATCAGGTACACATGGCGCGTTTCCGTGTCCGATGGTGGGTTGCCATAGCTGGCCGTTTCACCGGCAAGCACATAGCCGCCATCGGCCAGCTGTGTTACCCCGTTGCTTATATCGTCATCTTCGCCGCCATACACCCTGAACCATTCATGCTTACCCGTCTTGTCCAGCTTCATCAAAAAAGCATCGCAGTCGTCAGCGCCAAAGTCCTCGGTGTGGCCCGATACCATGTAGCCGCCATCAGCCGTTTGTATCACATTGTTACCTCCCTCCAGCAGCGGGCCGCCATAGGTGAAGGTCCACATCGTATCGCCAAGGGCATCAGTCTTGATCACCACTATATCGCCGTAGGCATCGCCCATACCCATTTTAGTGAGCCCGGTGATGATGTAACCACCATCATCGGTAGCGGCAGCCGAGTACGCCACATCCAGGTATTTCTTGCCCCAGTGGCCCTCGGTCGCCTTCTGGGCCTGCAGCCCGGCACATATCAGTAATGCACTTACGGAAAGGATAATGGCTTTTTTCATTTTTCAACGTTTTTTGATGTGACAATTATCTTAACGTGAAAAGTTAAGAAATATTTTAAGTATATCAAAAAAAATCTAAAATGGCGGTACTGTAAGATGCTAGGTAATAGCTGTGCCACTTTATGAAATACTGGGTAGCAGTAAGTAAAGAGCGCATTTTTATAAATGTTTTTTGCATTATAAAAACAAACAAAATAACCTGTTGTTCCGGATGTTCCGCTTCAGCGGGCATCCGGAACTACAAATAAGGCCGATTTGCAATCGGCAGCCTCGCGCAGGGCAGGCAACACGTACAAGGTAAAACATTTGCTCACAATTAATTAAATTATGTACCAAAAAAACACGCAATATGGCATTTGCATACAAGATCCACAACCAGCAAGGCTTTACTTCCTCACTGCAACCGTAGTACAGTGGGTTGATGTGTTTACAAGAAAAGAATATGCTGATATGGTAATAGCCAGCCTCAAACATTGCCAGAAAGAAAAGGGTTATTAATTTATAGATGGGTGATCATGAGCAATCACCTGCGTATGATAGCATCCTGCAAACAAGGTTTCGAGTTGAGCAATACATTGCGTGATTTCAAGAAGTTCACCACCACGCATATTGTAAATGCCATTGAGGCCAACCCCAAAGAAAGCCGCAAGAGTTGGCTGCTTTGGCTGTTGAAAAAAGATGAAGAGATCACTTTCTGGCAACCGGGTAATCATCCCGAACAGATACACACCGAGGAATTTTACCGGCAAAAACTGAACTATATTCACAAAAACCCGGTAAGGGCGGGCATAGTAGAGTGCGAAGA
>CAIVKT010000171.1 GCA_903906615.1 uncultured Bacteroidota bacterium
CTGTGCGCCTGCGATAAAGGAGAAAAAAACAAGAAAAACCAATGTTGGGGCAACCGCTATTTTTCTAATAATGGATAGCGCCGTTTTATAGATCATAGCGAATGGTTCGTCTCCCAAAAATAAGACTTTACACCTGATTATTTCACCTGTCTTCTATATAAGTAAAATCCCAGCATCGCAAACACTATATTAGGTATCCATACTGCTACAGTTGGGTTAAGGCCAGCCTTCGTAGATAAGGTAGTAGCTGTTTGCAGGAACATTACATATATCGCGCTCAATATGATTCCTACAGCCAGGTGCAGCCCGCTGCCGCCCCTTACCTTTCTGCTGGCTATGCAGGCTCCTATTACCGTGAGTATAATAGCCGCAAATGGTTGCGCCGTGCGGCGCTGCTTCTCCACATAATAAAAGTTCAGGTTTTCCCGGCCATGCAGGCGCTCTGTTTCCACATACCGGTTCAGCTCGGGTGTGGTCAGCGCTTCTTTTATAGCGTCTGTCCTGTTCAGGTCTCCCGGCGTGAAGGCGTATCTCTGTTCCAGCTCAGGTATTCTTTGCAGCGTCTCTTTGTTACTGTCGTTAGTGCGGATCACCACATTGTGCAGGTGCCATATCTTCTTTGATGTGTCATAGGTCACATAGTCAGCCATCAGCTTTCTTTTCAGCAGTGTGCCGTGTATGTTCTCCTCTGTAAAGTGCTGTCCTGTATTGTTGCTGTAGTTATAGTTCTGCAAGTAGACATAGGTATCCTTCGCTATGCCCAGGTGCATATTGTCGCTCGCATACTTAAAGTTATCATCATTGATGTACTTGTCCTCAAATGCTATGCGGCCTTTGTTGGCAATAGGTATCAGCCAGTGGTTGGCCACCAGCGAAAATGCGCACAACAAACCACCAGCAATAAAATACGGCCTCAGAAAACGCTCATAAGACACCCCCGAAGAAAGTATGGCTATGATCTCCGACTTATATGCCATCTTGGAAGTGAAGAAGATAGTGGCGATAAATATGAACAGCGGGAACAGCAATGCTGTGATGTGCGGGACAAAATCCTTGTAATAGTTCATCACCGTTACAAACGAGGCCTTCTTGGCCATTATATCGTCCACTTTCTGCGAATAATCTATGACACAGGATATCACCGCCAGCACCAATATCGAGAAGAAAAAGGTGCTGTAGAATTTTTTGACGATATACCAGTCTATTTTCTTCATTGGCTCACCAAATGTAAACACTCAAACGCTAAAAGTATCTAAAAATAAAGAACGTACAAGACGGCAGGTTATAATCTGTTCTTCAGCTGCGGTATCATCTCGTTCTTCCAGGCATTATAGTTGCCCTGTATGATGTGCGCCCGTGCCTCTTTTACCAGTTGCAGGTAAAAGGCCAGGTTATGTATACTGGCTATCGTAAGTGCCAGCAGTTCTTTGGCTACGAACAGGTGCCGTAGATAAGCCTTGCTGTAGTATTGGCTGGTGTGGCAGTCCAGGTCTTCATCTATCACGCTGAAGTCGGTAGCCCATTTCTTATTCTTTATGTTGATGACCCCCTTGCGTGTAAACAACATACCGTTCCTGCCATTTCGGGTAGGCATCACGCAGTCAAACATATCTATGCCCAGCGCTATATTCTCTAATATATTCCACGGTGTGCCTACGCCCATCAGGTAGCGGGGCTTGTCTTGCGGCAGAAATTCGCAACAGTGCGCACACATCTCATACATCATCTCCTCCGGCTCACCTACCGACAGCCCGCCTATCGCATTGCCTTCACATTCCATACTCGCCACAAACTCAGATGATGCCTGCCGTAGGTCTTTATACGTGCTGCCCTGTATAATAGGGAACAGCGACTGGCTGTAGCCATATTTTGCCTCTGTGTCGCCAAAGTGCTGCACGCACCGTGCCAGCCACCGATGCGTCAGTTCCATGGATTTCCTTGCATATTCGTAATCCGAAGGGTAGGGAGGGCACTCATCAAATGCCATGATGATGTCCGCGCCTATGCTGCGCTGCGTATCCATCACATTCTCCGGCGTAAATAAATGCTTCGACCCGTCTATGTGCGATTGAAACAACACACCTTCTTCCTTTATCTTTCTGTTGGCTGCCAGCGAAAAAACCTGGTAGCCGCCGCTGTCCGTAAGTATAGGGTGGTTCCATCCATTGAATTTGTGCAGTCCTCCTGCTTCTTCTATGATCTTCACGCCCGGCCTCAGGTACAGGTGGTATGTATTGCCCAGTATGATCCGCGCCTTCACCTCCTGCTCCAGTTGCTGCTGCGTCACCGCCTTCACACTGCCCACCGTGCCCACCGGCATAAAGATAGGTGTCTCGATCACCCCATGCCCCGTAGTCATCACGCCCGCCCGGGCCGATGAATTGCTATCCTTTGCTGTTAATTCGAATGTCATTGTTGTAAATCCCTTTTACTAACCTCGTTAGCTTAGTGTAGGTATAGCTGCTGCAAAATCAAAACGGGCTGTCAAACTCCCCCAACCCCACAAACGATCTGTCCCGTGCCGATACAATAGGATCAGCAACACCCCAGTCAAAGCCAATGCTGTCGAACCGTATGCCCGTATCATGCTCTTTGTTGTATTCCGATGATACCAGGTAATAGGTGACTGCATTATCAGTAAGCGCCCTGAAGCCATGTGCAAAACCTTCAGGTATGTAATAGGCTTTATTATTCTCTGCCGATAATTCGTCGGCAAAATATCGTCCGTATGTAGGAGAGTCCTTACGCATATCCACGATCACATCCAGTATAGCTCCCTGCTGGCAAAAGACTACTTTGCTGTGTTGGTGCGGGGGTAATTGGAAGTGCATGCCCCGTATCACATCTTTCTTTGATGAGGAAAAATAGCTCTCCCGCAGCACAAAGTCTATCCCTGCCTTCTTCAGCCGGCTCTCCTGGAAAGTTTTTACGAACGTCCCTCTATCATCCTCAGAGGAGGGCATAGTGAAGATGTATGCGCCATTAAGTATGTTATTCGCTACCATTGATCAGTTCTCCTCTTATCCAAAATAGGCTTCTATCTGCTTCATACACTTTTCGTGCGCGGTGTGGTGCTTATCGGCATACCATTCAGCGGTCCATTTTATTGCTGTGCGTGCATCCATTTGCGATTTCCAGCCCAGGTGTTCCATAGCCTTACTGCTGTCCAGTAGCAAGAGATTAGCCTCATGTGGCGCGCCCTCCTGTGGAAAGCTCTTGTGGCTACCAGCGCCATAGGCTTCTATAAAGGTCTTGGTCAGGTCTTCCACGGTCAGCATATCCTCCGGGTTAGGGCCAAAGTTGTATGCCGTACTGTACTTAGTGTTGTCTTCTGTCATCTTCGCGCCCAGCAGCAGGTACGCGCCCAGTGGCTCCAGCACATGTTGCCATGGTCGTATACTATTCGGGTTGCGCAGGCCCACGGTCTCGCCAAACGCTATTGACCGCACAATGTCCGGCACTATCCTGTCGTCCGAATAATCGCCGCCGCCTATCACATTACCCGCCCTTGCGGCAGATATGGATTTTTCATGGTTCGAATAATCCTTCGGGTTAAAGAACGACCTCCTGTAAGAATCTATAACGATCTCAGCCGCTGCCTTGCTCGCAGAGTAAGGGTCATACCCGCCAAGCTTGTCATCTTCTTTAAAAGGCAGTCCGCGCTCGGGGTTGTCATATACCTTGTCGGTGGTTATCATTACGCCCACAGCCGGTGGCACTAATGTACGCATCGCATCCAGTACATGCGCCGTGCCTTGTGCGTTCACCAAAAAGGTATATGCGGGCATATCATAGCCACGGCGCACCAGCGGCTGCGCGGCCAGGTGAAAGATAAAATGTGGTTCAAACCGCACGATCTCTGTTTGCAGCTTTTGCTTGTCGCATATATCTGCTATCACAGTGCTGTAGCATAGGCTGTCGCCATCTATTTGGTTATAGAGGTCATTGCTTTTTTCTGGGGCCAGCGAGTAGCCCTTTACATTGGCGCCCAGCCAGTGCAGTATCTGCAGCATCCATGCGCCCTTAAAGCCGGTATGGCCTGTCAGCAGCACACGCTTGCCGCTATATATCGAGCGCAGGTATTCCGCGCTTACCACTTTTTCCATATCGGTTCGGTTTGCCAGAGGTGTTCTAATTCTTCTTTATCACGCAGTGTGTCCATGCACTTCCAGAAGTTGTGGTGCTTGTAGGCCGCTATCTGCCGGTCGCGGGCCAGGTCGTCCATCGGCTGCCGCTCCCACATCATATCGTCTGCTTCGTTGTTCAGGTATTGGGCTATGCCCGGCTCTATCACAAAAAAGCCGCCATTGATCCAGGTACCCGAGTCTGCCGGCTTTTCTTCAAAGGCATCAATGATGCCCGTATCTTCCATTTTGATCACGCCAAACCTGCTCGTGGCCTGTATCGCCGTCATGGTGCATATCTTACCGCTCTGCTCATGAAATTTCACCAGCTCGTCTATATTCACATCGGCCACGCCATCGCCATACGTCAGCATAAAACGCTCATAACCTACATAGGGCAATACACGCTTCAGCCTGCCTGCGGTCATGGTATCCAATCCCGTGTCTATCAGCGATATTTTAAAGGGTTCCGCATTCGTGCGGTGTATCTCTATCGAGTTGTTCGAGAGGTCTACCGTCATATCTGCATTGTGCAGAAAATAGTTGGCAAAATACTCCTTGATCACGTGGGCTTTATAGCCCAGGCACACTATAAACTCAGTATGTCCGTAAGCAGCATATATCTTCATGATATGCCACAATATGGGCTTGCCGCCTATCTCTATCATAGGCTTCGGCTTCAGCAACGATTCTTCGGATATACGGGTGCCCCTGCCCCCTGCAAATATGACTACCTTCATGGCAACAAATATAAGTTGATAGGTTGATAAGTTTACAGCCTCTTCATAAGTAAATTAGTATCCCCACGTTAAATGTGGTTAACGTGGGGATATTAGGTAAAATCAATTATTAGTAATGCCCTATGTATGCTAATTATACGACACTTTGAGCTTGTTGAATATTTCCTGGGTAGATATGGCAAAACCTATGCCTTCAGTGCCTACGCCTATCAATTTTGAGGTCACAATACCAAGTACAGTACCCGATTTATTGATTAGTGCGCCGCCGCTGTTACCCCCATTTATGCTCACATCTGTTTGCAGGTAATTAACATCATTCGCTTTACGTACGCCCGATAGGATACCTTTTGATACACTCTGTCCCAGGTCTACACTTTTAGGTGTGCCTATAGCCCATACGTCTACACCGATCTCCGGGTCTGCTTCCTGGCTCAGTAACAATGGTGTAAGCCCTGTTTTTTCGATCTTGATCAGCGCCAGGTCGGCTTCCATATTTTTCCTTACTATCGTCGCATCCGCTTTAGTGCCGTCATTGAATATGATCTCTATTTTTTTAGTACCGGTAACAACGTGATAGGCAGTTATAATATAACCGTCTGCCGATACTACTACTCCGCTCCCATGGCCATCGTCTACTTTTACGGTTACCACTGATTTCATATAGTCATTCATTCTGCTACCTTCTGCCACCACAGGTTTAGGGATAATTATCGAATGAAGTGTATCAACTTTGGTTTTGCCGGAAATTGTCAATATGTTTTTACTGCTGAGTTCTTTTCTTACATCTATCAGCGCGTAGGCAAGATTATCCTTCATCGCATTGAGCATTTGTTCCCTGAATTCTGATTCGCTACAGCCAAGCGGAACAGTGAACAGGTCAGATTTTTTTGTAGTCTTCAAGTCACATACTTTTTCTTTATAGTAATTGAGTGCTTCCCAGTCAATACTTAGCTCTACGCTCAGCAGGTCGTTGGGCATGTATTTCTCTGAGGTTCGCTGTTTCATTCTTTTGCTCAGGTAGCTTTGTACATAGTGGAAGGTGACTTTTTTAATAGTTGCATTCAGAAAAAGCGAGTTGTTGATGTCTGTAAATACAGAACTCGAAGTATCAATGAAATTCATTCCTTTCAGCGTCGTATTGAGCAGGTCTGTGAATATGGTATTGTCCACTTTTACATCTTCCCTGTCTTTTGATTTGTTATGTTTTCTTACACTCCTCGAGTCTTTTTGTCTACCGGTACTATATCCTTTAAGGCTCAGATAGTCATGCCACAAAATATCAGACCCTTTTGCATCAAAAGCGGTATTGTTGATCAGCATGTATTTTTCAGTACTCTTTCTTTTTTCGTAAGGCACCAACGCCGGAATCTTTTGTACACTTTTGTATTTTCTCGTTTTAGGAGAAATAAGGTCTATCGGAATGCCATAGAACCATCCATAAAATGGCACCGCAAGGTCTAATATCGCAAAAGCAAACGTGGGACTGCGTTTGTCTATCTGGAAAGCATAGTTAGTACTTTTATAGCCCTCTTTTTCAACCCTTACTGTGTTATAAATTTTCATTTTATCGAATTTCGTTTTCGATACATTTTTTACCGGGGCTTCTTTTGCTACTTTAATAGTAGCATCACGGGTTGTTGTTTCTAGAGTTACCTTCTGTTTTCTGCTCGAAAAAAGAGTAGCGCAACCCGACAGCATCAGGGCAGACGCGACTACAACAGTAATACAGTTTTTAAGCATATTTCTCTTAAATGTGTAGTTCATTTTTTTAATTTGGAGTAAATATATCTATTTATTGTAAAAAAGAGAATAGGCTGAATTTATTTCTGCATGTTTATCAGATAAATAGCTTATAACAGCATTATTATCAACCTCTGGTTACACAGAGCAATAACCAAGAAACACATCGTTTATGTAGTATGTTATATTCAAGCGCAGATGACACACATGAAATTACATTTTCAAAGGGTAGGTTTATTTACTTGCTTACACTCGTGCAGGATACTCGTCGCTATGTATGGCATTCTGATAACTCCCGGTAGGGGCTTGGCTTGCCCTGCCCTCCTCGTGCAGGACACACCTCGCTATTTATGCGGCATTACAAGTGGCTCCCGGTATGGTTTGCGCTTGCCCCTCCACACTCGCGCACTACATTCTTCGCTACATATGCGGCATCATGGCAGGGTTTGCATTGCCTGTTTTCACCTGCCAGGCAATTACCCCAATCATAATTATCATTGCATCACTCCTTTAATAGTTCAAACCAATGGCTCTATAGATTTTTCGTCTTGGCACGTATTGCTTTCCTCACGATCTTTGTGACATCAAAGTGCCATTTCAGCCAAGTGCTTTGTGTACTTTGTGAAACCTTGGTGGCCTTTGTATTAAACCTTTATTCAACGCAAAGAATTTGCGCATTTTGCGAAGTCTTTGCGAATTTGTGTTAAAAAGTAGCACGACTAAAATTTAAACCCAAGGATTAACCAAATGTCCCAAACGGGACATGCAATGTGACATCTGATAAATAATATTTGTCTGAAAGCTTTATTCGTAAAGGGTTTATGCAAATCACCTTGAAAAAGTTATCCACAAAAAAAAGTGAAAACGGAATGGGACATTTTGCCAAGCTCACTTTAAGTCCCGATAGCTATCGGGATCACTTTTCACTTTTGACTTAAAGATGGGACATGAGAAGGATAATAAGAGATTACATGCTTCAACAAGGGCCGTTGAAACTAGTTTTTGAAACTTCCCGATAGCTATTCGGATAGACTTTGGAATTTGGCACCTGGAAACTGGAATTTATCCTAATTAGTATAAAACACTTTCTCTGTAAGTGCTCCGGCATATGCAATAGCCTCCATAGTGCTTACACTTACGTGGTGCGACTTCACAATGATGGAGTAGTTGATGAGTGCATCGTTATTATGCAACCTCTTTATCACTTCTTTCTTAGATTTTATTAGTACGCCGGGATGGTGTGTCTTACATGCTGCTTTAGTAGTTACAAGGCCCATAGTAGTGTTTTTTTTACAAATGTATACGTTAACGAGCAAATAACAAATGAAATCAGTATTGTTAACAAATAAATATTGTTACCAAATGAAAAGTAATAACATTATGTAATAATAACCTGTTCACAGCCTTATTTAGCGGTTATTATTATTTACGAAACCGTTCGCTATTTAGATGTAACAACACCCTTTATTTGTAATTTTGTTTGCAGTTGATTAACAAACGCGGCTAAAACCATAAAATTGAAGCTACACATACTCGCTATAGCGGCCCATCCTGATGATATAGAACTAAGCTGCGCCGGTACGCTGATAAAACACGCGCTGGCTGGCCAGGCCGTAGGCATTGTAGACCTTACACAAGGCGAACTGGGCACAAGGGGCAGCGCTGCCCTACGCCTGCAGGAGGCGCAGGATGCCGCAAACCTAATGGGCGTAAATGTGCGTGAGAATGCGGGCATGGCCGATGGCTTTTTTAAGAATGATGAAGCACATCAGAAGCAGTTGATTGCTTACATACGCCACTACAGGCCGGAGATAGTAATAGCCAATGCCATTGCCGATCGTCACCCCGATCATGGGCGCGGGGGCAGGCTTATAGCCGATGCCTGCTTCTATGCCGGTCTGCGCAAAATAGAGACACAGCGCGATGGCGCAGCACAGCAGCCATGGCGGCCTAAGCGCGTATACCACATGATACAGGACCGCCACATGGAACCTTCATTTATTGTAGACATCACCGATACATTTGAGCAGAAGATGGCCGCTGTACGCTGCTACAGGAGCCAGTTTCACGATCCTGCATCTAATGAGCCAGTCACCTACATATCCACAGGCGGCTTCCTCGATAACATACGCTACCGAGATGCCGTAGTAGGCAAGAGGGGTGGGGTACAGTATGGCGAAGCATTTGTAACGGAGCATATGCCCGCAGTAGCCTCGCTCGACAGCTTTTTATTGCCGGAGCTTCCGTAACCGAAAATGGCGTAACTTCGCCCCATCAGGTCGTTGCCGCACATAAAATATGCCCGCAAAAGCCCGTTAACACACACTTTTATATAAAAGGTGCGAAAAAAGGCTGAAATTATTTTTTATTTTTAATTTACTTTCATACCTTTGCAGTCCCAAAAAAAATCTAAAAATCATGGCTCGCGTTTGTCAGGTAACAGGTAGGAAACCAGTTGTAGGCCACAAGGTATCATTCTCTAACAAGAAATCGAAGCGTCGTTTTCTGCCTAATCTGCAGACAAAGCGTTTCTTCCTGGCAGAAGAAGACCGTTGGATCATATTGAAGCTCTCTACAGATGCTATCCGTACCATTAATAAGAATGGTTTGATAACTATCGTAAATGAGCTCCGTGCAAAAGGAGTAACTATCTAATTAACAAGAAAAGAAAAATACAATAAGCAATGGCTAAGAAAGGAAACCGCGTACAGGTTATAATGGAATGCACGGAGCATAAAAATAGCGGTATGCCCGGTACCAGCCGTTATATTACCACTAAAAACAAAAAGACCACTACTGAGCGTCTCGAGTTGAAGAAATACAACCCGATCCTCAAGCGTGTAACAGTTCACAAAGAAATTAAATAATCTTTTTAAAATACTTAAGCAATGGCAAAAGCAGCTAAAACCGCGATAAAGAAAGACCCTAAACAGGCCCTCGAAGCTAAGAATTACACCAAAGTGATCAAAGCTATCCGTAGCCCTAAAACAGGCTCTTATACCTTTAAAGAAGGCATGGTGCATAAGGATAAGGTTAAGGATTTTATAGCCAATACCAAGTAAGCCATCCCCTGATTCCCTAAGCTATAGCCC
>CAIVKT010000172.1 GCA_903906615.1 uncultured Bacteroidota bacterium
CTGAAAAGCAAGACCACGCTGTTAAAACAATTTTGGAGCAAGCAAAGTTGATTGCCGATGATTTTTCTGAAAAAATATAATGTAGGACTTTCTTTATTTGCCTAATAGTAGCAGGCATTTGAACGGTGCCAACGCCACGAAAGCTGAATAGTAGCAAGGGGCTTGGACCCACCTTTTTTCCTGCGCGAGTGCAGATCCCTCCTACGTCGGGGAGAACATATTTGTGATTGATTCTACGATGCGCATGGCGGCGTGGCCGTCGCCGTAGGGGTTGGAGCGGGAGGACATGGTGTGGTAGGCTTCTATGTTGATGAGGAGGTTGATGGCTTCTCTGTATATCAGTTCGGGGTCGGCGCCTACTTTGAGGACGGTGCCGGCGAGCATGGCTTCGGGGCGCTCGGTGGTGTCGCGGAGGAGGAGTACGGGCTTGCCGAGTGATGGGGCTTCTTCCTGCACGCCGCCGCTGTCGGTGAGGATGAGGTAGCTGTTGTGGAGGAGCCACAGGAATTCGGGGTAGGCGAACGGGGGTGTGAGGTGTATGAGTGGGTGGTTGCCGAGGAGCTCGTGTACTGTGTCTTTGACGTTGGGGTTGAGGTGTACGGGAAAGATGCACGGGGTGCGGGTTTGGTCTACGATGCGGCGGATGGCGAGGCAGATGTTGCGGATGCCATCGCCATGGTTCTCGCGCCGGTGCATGGTGACGAGGATGTAGTCTTTCATATCCTGCAGGCCGAGGGTGGTGATGCCGGCGGGTGTGTGGCCTTTGATGCGGGCGAGGCCGAGGAAGAGGGCATCTATAACGGTGTTGCCGGTGATGAGCATTCGCGCGGCGGGTATGCCTTCGGCCAGTAGGTTGTCGGCGGAGAGCTGTGTGGGCGGGTAGTGGAAGTCGGTGAGGCGTGTGGTGAGGACGCGGTTGATCTCTTCGGGAAAGGGTGATAGTTTGTTGAAGGTGCGCAGGCCGGCTTCTATGTGCAGCACGGGTATTTTGTGGTAGAAGGCGGCGAGTGCGGTGGCGAAGGTGGTGGTGGTATCGCCCTGCACGATGATGGCATCGGGGCGCTCGGCGGCGAGGAGTTGGCCGGCCTTAGTGAGGATGCGGGCGGTGAGGTCGGCGAGCTGCTGATCGGGCTCCATCACATCGAGCGTGAAGTGTATGGGTATGTGGAAGAAGTCTATGACTTGTTGCAGCATTTCGCGGTGCTGGCCGGTGGAGCAGACGAGGGTGGTGAACTGCGGACTGGCGAGCAGTGCATCAACAACGGGTGCGAGCTTGATGGCCTCTGGCCGGGTGCCGAAAAATACGATGATCTTCTTCTTGTTCATAGTGTGGATGGTGTTAGTCGTGCCGGATAACGGGTATGGTTATGGGTGTGGCTCCGGGTGTGGCGATGGTGAAGTTGGGGTTGGTGGTGTCGCGGATGTATTGGAGTGGTGTGTTGGCGGGGAGGAAGCAGTGTACGAGCAGGGCTTCCTTCCAGGAGGGTACGGTGAGGGTTGGTATGATGCGCTTCAGCTCCGGTGGCAGTGCGGCATGGTAGTTGATAACAGCCTGGGCTACTTCGGGGTGGTTGTAGGATTGTGTTGGCTTGGTGGGGCGGTTGAAGAGGATGCAGAGCATTATAGAAGGCATGACAATGACCGACAACAGGCCGCCATAAGCCGTACTACTACAGTTAACGTTTTTGAAAATGAGGTAGAGTATGTATGCGGTGGCGAGTGAGCAGAAAGGCACGCAGAAGGAGTAGTAGCGGTTGTAGAGAGAGGTGTAGTGGTGTGCTTTGATGCTGAGCAGGGCCAGGAAGATGGTGCTGCTGATGCCGAGGGCGGCGAGTATAATGAGCTTCTGCCGCTCGGCGCGGGAGCGGGCTGCGAGGTAGCCGTAGATGTAGAGGGCTTTGAGCAGGACGAGGGAGGCAATGATGACAAGGAGGCTTCCGGCAAAGGCGGGGAATACTATTTTGAAATTGATCTCTGTGAATTTGACGCTGCGCAGCAGTACCTCGCCCAGGCTGAAGGGTACTGAGGATAACCGCTGTTGGATGTCGTGGTTTTGGCGGCTCATGATCTGCAGGCCATGGTAAGCGAGTGCGAAGAAGAGCGTTAGTGCGGAGAGCGGGAGGATGATGTAGAGGACCTTCCGGGGGGTAAAGAGGGTGCGCCACTTGATGATGAGCAATGCGGCTACGAACACCAGGATGATGTAGGCGGTGAGGAAGTGGGCGAGTATGGCGGCTACGGAGAACAGGGATGTGAGCAGCAGGTATCGGGGCTTTTCTTGCAAGAATAGATACTTGCATAGCGGCACTGCTGCGAGGGTGACGAACATGATGCCCATGGCGTAGGCGCGCACTTCGTGGCTCATGCCGGTGAAGTTGTTGTCGGTGAGGAGGAGCAGGATGGCGATGGCGGTGAATGGGCTGTCGCCAAAGAACTGTCGGCACAGTGTGAAGAAGGCGAGCAGGGTGATGATTGCGCAGAGCTTACAGAGCAGCATGTAGGCGCCGAGGGTATTGCCAAAGAGGATGGCCCAGTAATGCAGGGTGATGTTGTAGAGGTAGCTGTTGGCGTTGTCGTACACAGTGGCATGAAAGACTCCGGAAGGAGTATTAAGGGCGTTGAGGGTATCGGACGTAAGGGTGGTGGTGTTGGCGAGCTGCGCGGGTGTGGCATGGCTGATGCCGTGGGCGCAGAGTATGGAGATGGTCTCGTCGTACCAGATCTGTTTTTTGAGTGGCAGGACGAGCACTATGGCTATGGCGGCAAGCAGGCAAAAGAGGTTGATCTTTTTAGCGAGGCCAATATTGGTTGCGAGGTTTGCGCTCATAGTATTGCAAAGATAGCAGGGAAATGGTGTGATAGGTACAGGCTTAGTAGAGTTCTATTATGGAGTTGTTGATGACGGGTATGCGCTCGGTGGTGCTGGCGCGGTAGAGGATGAAGTCGGTGGAGTGGTGGTCCATAAGGTAGGTCATGGGGTAGTTGGCGGGTAGCAGGCTGTTGATGAAGGCGGCATCTATGGCATCGGGTGTGCTGATCCGGTGTATATTGTTTTGCCGGATGTATTCGGCGGTTTGGACGTAGTTGTTGGGGATGATGGTTTTATGGAGGCGGTTGGCAGTGAACTCGTACAGGCCGGGGAGGATGAGGATAGCGGGGAGTGCCAGCTTGTAGAGCATGCCCAGCTTTTGATCGGTGAGTATGCCCCGCAGGAACATAGTGATGAACAGGCAGCAGAAGGGTATGCTGAAGGCGAAGTAGCGGTAGCTGAAGAGGAGGCGGTTATTAGTATAAGCGGCCAGGGCTGCCAGGAAGAGGCAACTGATGATGCCCAAAGCGAATAGCAGGCTGAATTTCCTTTGATCCTCTTTATGAGGTGCGAACATCTTGGCGCCGGCCAGGAAGATGAGTATGGCCAGCACGAACGAGACTGCCTGCACTGCAAGGGTGTCTTTGAAGATGGGGAATATGAGGCTGAAGTTGATGGCCACGCTTTTGAGGAAGAGTTGACATGCCTCGGGAGTTGATAGTGTCACCTGGCTGTGGGTATTGAGCGCGTGGGTACGGAAATCGGAGGAGTACTTGATGAGGAAGATGGCCTGTGGTGCGAAGAAGAGGCACAGCAGGGCTATGGGCGCGAGCAGGGGGAGTATGTTGCCCTTGCGGAAGAAATTGCCCTTCTCTTTGCCAAGCAAGGCTATGATGTATATGATGACGATGTAGCTTACAAACAAATGTGCCATAATACCAAACGCAGACCAAAGGCCGAGCAGGAGAAGGTTAGCAGGCGATGCCTCTCGATACAAGTACCTGAAAAAGTATAAGGCAGATGTTACCACGCAGAACACACTGAAGATATAAGGCGTGATGTCGAAGTTCATTTTGAAAATGACCATGTTGGTGCAGAGCAGCAGCAGCGAGAGGGAGGTATACAGGCTATCGCCGAAGAACTCACGGGATACTTTGTAGAAGGCTATGAGCAGCAGTATACCGATGATGATGGAAAGGGAGAGGTGGGCATTGAGCGAGCGGACAAAGATGCCGGTGTAGTAGTGCAGCACTATGTTGTACAGCCCCTGGGTGTATAGATTGCTGAGTGTGTTCTGTTTGGCAAGATCGGCAGAGGTGAAGGACTGGAGGCTGTCGAACTGGTTCACGTTCAACTGGGTGATGCCCTTGCTGGCCATGATGTAGTGGGCCTCGTCGTAGTACAGATGTTTGTGTGTGCTGAATGCCAGTACCAATGCAATGCAGGCAATAAGGACAGCTATATTCGTTCTTTTAAAGACTGAAGAGGTATCCATATCGTAGCCGGTAGTGTGTTGAAGAGTGATCAGGGATTGAGCCTGCCCATTTTATAGTCGAGCAGCAGGCGGAGGGTTTGGCGCATGGTGCTTTTTACGTTCATTTTAGATTCGCCCTGCTTGAGGTCGTAGCGGAGGATCATGGGTACTTCATTCATGGTGGCGCTTTGGCCGGCCACTTTCAGCAGCACCTCTACCATGCAGCCAAAGCCCTTTTGGGTAATGAAGTTATCGCCATAGGCAGCTATGGTCTTGCGCAGCATGTTTACGCGGTATGCCCTGAAGCCACAGGTGTAATCTTTAATGCCCTCAAAGCCCACCATGATGCGGAACAGCCAGCCGGCGGCCCAACTGAAGAATGTACGGGATTTTTTGAGGCCCTTGATGCGTGCGCCCGGCTGGTAGCGGGAGGCTATGACAAGATCGCTGCCCTCGGCTACCTGCTGCGCCATGCGCTGTATGAGAAAGGGGGTTTGGCTGTCGTCCGCATCGAGCGTAACAATGATGTCGCTGTCTTTGAGCCCTTCAATGGCAGTGCGCAAGCCGGTATTAATGGCTTTGGCCAGGCCGCTATTGGGCTGCACATCTATAACATGAATAGGTATGTCTGATTTGAAATTCCGGGCTACTTCCAGTGTGTTATCCTTGCTGCCGTCATTGACCACGAATACACTTGCATCCCATTTATACAGGTTGTAAGCCTCATTTATTTTTTCGAGCAAGGGGGGGAGTGACTCTTCCTCATTGTATGCAGGCAGCACTATTCTTATATGCATATATGTCTTTCTATTTAAAACATTTATGTTTTGATACATAAATGCCCTTAAAACTGGGAAGGTCTTTATATGCCGCTAAAGTAATCTATTTTATTATTGTTAGTAGGTGGTTAATGAAAAAACAATCGAGTGTAGAGGTAATTAAAATTGCTTCCCTTCTATCTCTTCGGCCTTTTGGCGAAAGGAGGCTGGTACGGGCGCTTTCTCGTTCTTATTGAAATCGAAGTATACGATCACGTCATTGGCTTCGGCGCAAACCTCGCCATCGGCATTGAGGATGCGGTGATGTATGCCGAAACTGGTATTCTTAATGAAGGTGATACTAGCCTCGATCGCTATATTGCCGGGATAGTGGAGCGGCTTAATGAACTGGCAGGCCGTGGAGAGCAGTATAGGGCCGAGCCTGGTTTCGGCAAATTTATCGGCGAGGCCGGTGGCTTCCCAGTAGTTGACACGGGAAGCCTGTATGAATTTGAAATAGGCCACATTATTGATATGGCCAAAGAGGTCCATCTCGCTCCAGTCGAGCCTCAGGGGCAGCTTTACGGGGAAGTTGGTCATAGCGGATCTGTTATTTCAGCAGGTACATAAAGCGCACTGCCCACATATTATTGTACTGGTCGGCACGGGCATAAGCCACAGGTGGCAACTCGGTGCGCATAGGGGTAATGGAGTACTGAAAGCGAACATCCAGAAACAGGCCTTTCCATAGATGGAAATCTACCCCGGCGAGGAAATCAAATTCGTCTTTTCTGAAAGGGTATTTTTCGTTGAAATTGGGGCTGAAAGGCGCTGTGGAACCACCAGAATCTGCGGTAACAGACTCCGTACTATTTACGAGCCTGTTATAAGAAATACCAATACCGAAGTGGGTTTTGCGCTTATCGAAATAGTTGATCATTACAGGTATTTCTGCATAATTGGCTTTGATGCCATAATTAACTATAAGTAGTTTGTTATAGGCCGGGGATGGCTGCGGCCCATCGCTTTTGCTTCCTTTTTGCGAATAAAGTATCTCCAGGCTCAGTGCTACATGCTTCGCCAATTGTGCATATACGATACCTCCTGCATTGAGCCCTATCCTGCGGTAGCCGGCATAATAATCGCCATCTACCTGCGCAAAATTGGCACCTGCCACAACGCCGCCATAAAACACATTGGGCTGCTCCACATACAATCCGTGCGGTTCCCCATCATCTTCCTGGGCCCTTGCTGCGCTGCAAAACACAGACGAAATAATTGTAATGCCAATAAGTGCTGCGAATTTTCTACTTTTATTCATCGAAACAGCCAAAGCTAATGAGTTTCAAATATACGCCAAACACGCTAAAAAAAATGGAAGGGCTTTTTGACGAAGCCCGTTACATCATACGTTATGAAAAAGGGAATTTCAATAGCGGGTACTGCATACTGGAGGAAAGAAGGGTGGTTGTGATCAACAAATTCTTCAGTGTAGAGGGACGCATCAATGCCCTGCTGGAGATACTGCCGTCCATAAATGTGAATGAAGAAGAACTGAGTGGCGAGATGCTGAAGTGGTACAAACAACTTAGGGCAGAGCCTACGGCTGATACAGAACAAACACAAATGGACCTGTAGCCATGAAAATAACTTTCCTTGGCACAGGCACATCGCAGGGCGTACCTTTTATAGGTTGCACCTGCCCGGTATGTACATCAACCAACAAAAAAGACAACCGGCTGCGCTGCGCCATATGGGTGGAAACACCGGAGGCGAGCATAGTGATAGACGCAGGCCCCGACTTCAGGTACCAGATGCTGCGGGCTAAGGTGACCAGGCTGGATGCGATTGTTTTTACGCACGGGCATAAAGACCACATTGCAGGGCTGGATGATGTACGTGCCTACAACTACCACGACCAGCGGCCGATGCAGGTATATGCCACCGAGGAAACGCAGCAGGCGCTACGGCGGGAGTATCAGTACATTTTCTCTAACATTACCTACCCAGGGATACCGCAAATAGACCTGCATACCATTAATGCACATGAACCATTCAGCATTAACGGTTTAACGATCACTCCGATAAGGGTGCTGCATTATAAACTTGAGGTGCTTGGTTTCAGGATAGGCGACTTTACGTACATCACTGATGCGAATTATATAGCGCCGGAGGAAATGGCCAAGATAAAGAGCAGCAAGGCGCTGGTGTTGAATGCGCTGCGACATGAGCCGCATATATCGCACTATACACTGGCTGAAGCCATAGAGGTTGCAAGGGAAGCGGGCGCTGATGAAACTTATTTTACACACATCAGTCACCAACTGGGGCTGCATGATGTGGTGGAAGCGGGATTGCCGGAGGGGATGCACCTGGCGTATGATGGGATGGTATTGGAAACCCCAAACCCCTGAAGGGGCTTCCCCATGTTGTTTGTCCCGCGCGAAGTTTCAATTTTTCAACGCAAAGGCGCAAAGGGCGCAAGGTTCAGGGCGAAAGGGATTATACGAAATAATGCCGGTTACTACTCATACAACATATGGCATACCGATAAGGTCATTGCGGTTTTGTCTATCCAGAAAATACTAAAGAAATAATCGTATTGTTCTGCGCTGGTTAGATCCAGCACTTTGTCGTTGCCGGTAAAGGATTGCATATCCAGGAGGTAGCAGTTTTCTGTTGCGGCAGGAGCCAACTTGCCGGTGACCCATTTGGTGACTGTCTTTACTATAGCCTCTTCTTCGCCGAACCATAACTGGTCTTTGATGTAGTGGTCGAAGAAGGCAGATAGTTGTTCCTTGGTTAG
Organism: uncultured Bacteroidota bacterium; assembly: GCA_903906615.1. Lineage (GTDB taxonomy): Bacteria > Bacteroidota > Bacteroidia > Chitinophagales > Chitinophagaceae > Nemorincola. The sequence goes on from CAIVKT010000172.1 coordinate 7,848, forward strand.
TGTTGTGAGTTGATCCGGTGTAATGGTGTCAAACCGGAACGCCGGTGCGAGTAGTTCTTTGGTGTCGGCACTTTTTATTTCGGGCCAGGAGGCGTTTACAAGGTCTTTGTTGCTGAGCAATGCTGTGAGTATTTCTGCATCGGAACTTGCTGCGACATCTGTGAGCGAGAACCGGGCGAGAAATGCGCCCTGGTAGTCGCGGTACAGCTTGTCTTTGGAGGTGAATTGTATGGTCATGATGTGGCAAAAGTAGGGATTGATGGGGATTATTTGCAGCTATTGAATGAGCCGGTGGGGCGTGTATGCGAAATAATCTCCCCTTTGGGGCTTTGCCCTGTTGCTGTATGGCTTCTATAATAATGCCAACCCTTCGGGTCTGGACCAGGTTTTTCCGAATAGTATTGTGTTTTGGTAGGTTTGCTCTTCGCGAGATAGGTGTGCCACACCTTTGGAGGTGTGGCACACCGGTCCAAATTATCCATACTTATCAAGATAATATCGGGGTGTGCAGGGTTTATTCTGCGGGAAATAGGTGTGGCACACCTGCTTATCTTTTTTGTATTTTTGCCAGCTATGGAATACAATTTTAGCGATATAGAAAAACGTTGGAAAAAATACTGGACCGACAATGAAGTATATAAAGTAAGCAATGACAGCGCAAAGCCTAAGTGCTATGTGCTGGATATGTTCCCGTACCCAAGCGGGGCAGGGCTGCATGTGGGCCACCCGCTGGGGTATATAGCATCGGATATTTACGCACGGTATAAAAGACTGAAGGGATACAATGTGCTGCACCCCATGGGCTTTGATGCCTTTGGCCTACCGGCGGAGCAGTATGCCATAGAAACAGGACAACACCCAACGGTAACGACCGAAAAGAATATAGCCCGCTACCGCGAACAGCTGGATAACATAGGCTTCTGCTACGACTGGAGCCGCGAGGTGCGCACCAGCGATCCGAAATACTATAAGTGGACGCAGTGGATATTCCTGCAACTATTTCATAGCTGGTATGACCGTACACAGCAAAGAGCCAGGCCGATAAAGGAACTGGTGGTGATACTGGAGCAGGAAGGCAATGAATACTATACCTGCCCCGGTAATGAAACGCTGACCTTTAGCCGGGAGCAATGGAAGGATTATTCGGAGGCGGAACAACGTAATGTGCTGATGCAGTACCGTATGGCCTACCAAGGCTATGCGCAGGTGTGGTGGTGCGAGGCGCTGGGCACAGTGCTGGCCAATGACGAGGTGGTGAACGGTGTATCGGAGCGTGGCGGGCACCCGGTGGAGCGGAAGAATATGCGCCAGTGGTTCCTGCGCATTACAGAATACGCAGAACGACTGCTGACAAGCCTGGATACGCTGGACTGGACGGACGCGATGAAGGAAATGCAGCGCAACTGGATAGGAAAGAGCAATGGTGCGGAGGTGCAGTTCCGCGTTGCGCAAAGGGCCTCACCCCAGCCCTCTCCGAAGGAGAGGGAGGTGTCGCGTGGGGGCCTCACCCCAGCCCTCTCCGAAGGAGAGGGAGATGTTACCGGAATTGCGGGAGAAGACCTCTCCCCGGCCCTCTCCAAAGGAGAGGGAGGTGTTACCGGAACTGCGCGAGAAGACCTCTCCCCGACCCTCTCCAAAGGAGAGGGAGGTGTTGCGCAGAACGAGAAAGAAGTAGATGGAGTTGTGGAACGAGAGAAGGAGGGTTGGAATACCGCTGATAGCCGTATTTATAGTTCTATTGCGGGATTCAGAAAAGAATTAAAAAATAATCTTACTAAAGCAGAAGATATACTTTGGCAAAAAATAAGGCGGAACAGTCTTGGTGTGAAGATCAGAAGACAGCATGTGGTAGGTAGGTATATTGCTGATTTTATATGCTTATCGCATAACCTGATCATTGAAGTTGACGGTAAGATACATGAACAGCAAAAAGAACAGGATAGAGAACGTACAGAATACCTGAACGACAGAGGTTTCAGGGTTATAAGATTTACCAACGAAGATATCGAAACGAACATAGATGCAGTAGTAGAGAAAATAAAAACTGAACTTATTTGGCCCGTTGTATCGCACAGTGCAGGTGATACCTCCCTCTCCTTCGGAGAGGGCCGGGGAGAGGTAATTACCGTTTTCACCACACGCCCGGATACTATTTTTGGGGTGGATTTTTTGGTGGTGGCACCGGAGCATGAAATTGTGGATAGCATTACGACCGCTGAGCAAAAGGCTGCCATTGATGAATACCGCACTTATGTGAAGAGCCGCAGTGAGCGGGAACGCATGAGCGAGGTGAAGCAGGTGACCGGCTGCTTTACGGGTGCTTATGTGAAGCATCCGTTGACGGGAAATGAATTGCCGGTATGGATATCAGAATATGTACTGGTAGGGTATGGCACGGGCGCAATAATGGCAGTGCCGAGTGGCGATGACAGGGACCATGCTTTTGCCAAACATTTTGATATACCTATCACTAATATTTTTGGGGACAGGTATACGGGCGAGAAAGCATATAGCGATAAGAATGGAGTGATAGAGAACAGCGACTTCCTGAGTGGCATGAACATTAAAGATGCTACTGAGGCGGCTATAAGCGCACTGGAAAAAACGGGCGGGAAACGCAAGGTGAATTACCGGCTGCGCGATGCGGGCTTTAGCCGGCAGCGCTACTGGGGTGAGCCTTTCCCTATAATGTATGTAGACGACATACCGTATGGTAATGATGAGCCAATAGTACACAACAACCATACACTGGGCGAGCTACCTGTGGAACTGCCAATGGTGGAGCATTACAAGCCGGGGCCGGAAGGACAGGGGCCGCTGGCGAATATAGAAGACTGGGTAGAAACAGAAGCGGGCGAGCGGGAAACCAATACCATGCCTGGCTATGCGGGAAGCAGCTGGTACTTCCTTCGATATATGGACCCGCACAATGATGCTGCATTTGCAGACCGCAAAGCGACTGATTACTGGCAGCAAGTGGACCTATATATTGGCGGAACTGAACATGCGGTAGGGCACCTGCTCTATAGCCGCATGTGGACAAAGGCACTGTATGACCTGGGGCATATAGGATTTGACGAGCCGTTTAAGAAGTTGCTGAATCAAGGGATGATACAGGGTGTTAGCGAGATTACTACACGTTTGCGTTTTTATAGGAATGAGAGTGTTGAGAAGGGCAAAAGACAGTCTGATAATTTTAACGAAGTAATCATTTACAATCCAGAAAAGAAGATATTTCGATTAGGCGGAATTGCGAGATCTATCTACATTAGTGAAGATGCTATGGATTTATTTTGTGTTCCTTATCAAAGGCCGGAAATAGAAAGCTATCCAGTGCATTTACCTATTAAATACACTGATAAATCTGTTCTTGACTGTAGTGCTGTCATTTCCGAAGAACAATATTCAGACGCTTGTTTTGTGTGTAGAGGCGGATATTTCTTTAAGGGTGAGTGGACTGATTTTGGCAATGGAGAATCGACAATCTTTAGAACTAAATCTGAGGTTGAGAAAATGTCCAAGTCAAAACTAA
>CAIVKT010000173.1 GCA_903906615.1 uncultured Bacteroidota bacterium
ATAACCGTCGTATCCGGAGGATAGATGCATCTACCGGTATCATTACAACTATTGCCGGCACTGGTGGTACAGGTGGCACCGGTGATGGTGGGCCGGCTACAGCCGCTACATTTACATACCCCTGGTTCCTGGCCTGCGACCCATCGGGCAATGTTTATGTATCTGACTATTATGTTAACCGCATCCGTAAGATAGACATGAGTACCGGAATTATTAATAATTATGCAGGTACCGGCTCATACAGTTTTAGCGGCGATGGTGGACCTGCTACTGCGGCAACATTTGATGAACCAACCGGTATAGCCATAGACGGGGCAGGCAACCTGTATATCAGCGACCTGGCAAATGAGCGAGTACGTAAAGTAAATACTTCCGGTATCATCAGTACAATAGGTGGTAATGGCACCTTCGGCTATAGTGGTGATGGTGGTCCTGCAACGGCAGCTGAGTTTAAATACCCTTATGGGCTTGCTGTAGATGGATCGCAGAGCGTGTACATTGCTGATTATGATAACTGGCGCGTACGCAAGATCAACGGTCACAACCGTGCGCCCTATTTCACCGGCGGGCACAGCCTCAACATCACTGTATGCGAGAACACCGTAGGCGATTCGCTCAACAGCATACTACCTATTTATGATTCAGATAGTTACCAGGTAGAGACATGGAGCCTCATCGTCCCCGCAGTACATGGCACAGCGGTATGCGGCGATACAGCCGCATCCACCGGCGCGGTGGTAGCAGCGCACAAGATGTATTACACACCAACTACCGGCTACAGCGGATTAGATTCTTTTAAAGTGCGCATATTTGACGGCACGGCCTCCGATACCACGGAAGTACATGTACTCATTAACCCTACGCCATCGGTGAGCACCGGCGGGCTATCGTGCGTGGTGGGTGGTTACACTATGCTTTACGATAGTACAAGCGGCGGCACGTGGAGCAGCGCTACAACCGGTGTAGCCACAGCAGGTGCAGGCACAGGTGTGGTCACAGGTATTACCACAGGCACATCAGTAGTGGCCTACACACTTGCCTCCACAGGTTGCAATGTAAATGTTACCGTAACGGTATCGCCCTTTGCAGGGTTGCTGATAAAGACCATCGCAGGTACCGGCACAGCAGGGTATAGCGGTGATGGCGGCGCCGGCATATCGGCAAAAGTAAATGCGCCATGGGGCGTAGCGGCAGACTATTTAGGAAATGTCATCATAGCAGATAATGCCAATAACCGTGTGCGTAAAGTAAACGCATCAGGTATCATTACCACATTGGCAGGTAACGGCACTCCGGGTGAGACAGGCGATGGTGGCCCTGCGACAGCAGCTGAGATCAGCAACAGCGGACAGGGTGGCGTAGCCACAGACGAGTTGGGCAATAAGTACATCGCTGACTTTGCTAACTGTTGTATCCGTAAAGTATCGGCATCCGGTGTGATCACTGTTTTTGCGGGCATCCCCGGTTCGTGCGGTTTTACCGGCGATGGCGGCCCCGCCACATCGGCAAAAATGGTCGCTCCTATTTCAATAACTGTGGATGTTTCCGGTAATGTTTACTTCACGGACTACGCTAATTCACGGGTGCGCAAAGTCAATACCTCGGGCATCATCACTACAGTGGCGGGCATAGGCTCTACCGCTTTCAGTGGCGATGGCGCGGCAGCTACGTTGGCTGCCATCGGCCAGCCATGGGGCGTGACCACGGACCTGGCAGGTAATATCTACGTTTCGGATGTTGCTAACGACCGTGTGCGCAAAATAAATACTTCAGGTATCATTAGTACTTATGCGGGCAGTTCTTCTGCAGGCTACGGCGGCGATGGTAGCGCTGCGACAACAGCCTCGTTAAATCAGCCGACAGGCATCGTCATGGATGGACTCGGCAATTTGTTTATTGCAGACTTGATCAACAACCGTATCCGCAAGGTAAACAGTGCGGGTATCATCAGCACAGTAGTGGGTAACGGCACAGGCGGCTTTGGTGGGGATGCCTGCATAGCTACCGGCGGCGTACTGAACAATCCTACCGGGGTAGCAGTAGACGGCAACGGCAACCTTTACATAGCCGATCAAAGCAACAACCGCGTCCGCGAGATCACGAACAACCACGCGCCTATCTTCGCAGGCGGCCACATACAAACGCTCTCCATTTGCCAGAACACGAGCTACGATTCTATTAACACCTTACTGGCGATAACAGACGCAGACAACAACCAGGGCGAGACGTGGGCCATGGTCACCGGCCCTGCGCACGGCACCGCCAATGTTACCTACAGCGCCACCACATTGGGCAGCGCCATTACGCCCACAGGGCTGTGGTACACACCAACAGCATCTTTTGCGGGCCGAGATTCCTTCAAAGTGCAGGTAACAGATTGCAGTGGCGCTACAGACACCACATGGATAAAAGTGCAGGTAAACCTTCCTGCGGCGCCGATCACCGGCACACTCAACGTATGCGTAGGCCTGACCACAGCCCTTGGTGATGCAGTATTCGGCGGCACGTGGAGCAGCACCAATCCTGCGGCAGGGTCTATCGGCAG
>CAIVKT010000174.1 GCA_903906615.1 uncultured Bacteroidota bacterium
CCAGCGCGAGGAGCTGGTTCACCGTTTCATCGGGCACCTGCTTACCGTTCATCTTTGCCCAGCCTATAGAGCGCCTGTTCTTTATTGTCTTTTCTACCTGTAAAAACTGATCGTTGTTCATAAGAGGGGCAAATATAAGTACAACACAGGTAAGTGTATGGCAAAACCGGCATGTTTATTCGCTAAGATCGATACCGGAGAGGGGCTTACGGTATTTTTTCATTTCTGTATAGGGAATCAGGCTCCAGTCGGGGTTGCGGCACGGGCCTGCCACGTGCGGAAAATCCGGTGATATATACAGCCCGGTATCGGTGAGGAACCAGGGTGCAAACTCCCATACATCCGGGGTATTGTAATTGCAGGAAGTATCATCTTCCTGGGCTGTCTTCATTTCTGCCGGATGGAGCACCCGCAACAGATCCATTATTTTAGGTGCCAATACTTTTTCCCTGTAGTTGGACCACACGTCGTATTCTTTTTTTTCATCGGGTTCTGCAACGTCTGAGATATATATCACATCGCCCAGCTTCATTTCTTTTCCTGTACGCAGGTTAATGTTTACAGCGTCATCCCCAAAATCGGGGTGGGGTGTGCCATTGCAATAATAGGACGTGAATATGTCGGTACTGAATACATTCGATCTGATGAAAGGCCCGGTGAAGTAGTAATTGTCCACTTCGCAGGAAAAATCCTGCATTGTGTAGGTGATGAATTTTTCCATCAGCAGGTCGTTAATCTTGTTAAGTGCGGGCATATCCGGCCCATCGGTAAACTGCATAATGCCCACCTGTGAATGGGCGATGTGTATATAGCTGAGTGTATACGGCTCCCTTTTAGCGGTAGAATCTTTAATGATCTTCATTTCTGCCGACCGCAGCTGATCGTAATCATCGGATTCGTGGACAGCTGAGTACTTTAAATAAGGATTTTTTGCTGCACCTGCCACCGCAGGATGAAGGGCTACAGGAAGCACTTTGCCTTTGCCGCTCTTCCAGGTGCCGGTAAAATTATGCTTAGCATCTTCTGCCAGTGAAAAGCGTTCAGTTCCTGTGCTTTTTCCTGATGCGTCATAGGTTTCGGCAGAAAAACTAAAAGTTGTCTTTGTTGTCTTCCCATTAAGATAAATATCGTGCAGTGTGGAGGTATAAAAGTATTTTGCATTACAGTTACCATCATCGTCAGTGGAGATGTTCATGACCACAGGATACTTGCCTATGGTGCCTTGCAGGGTAATGTCTGCGGCTACTGCACGGAACGCCGCCAGTGTAAATGCTATTACGAGTAGTTTTTTCATTAGTGGTTAGTATTAATCTATTCCCAAATCCCTCCCGTGCAGTTCATAAAACATACGGCCACTAAATAGGCGCTCATTGGTTTTGGCATTATAGAACTCCAGGTAGGTTTCTTTTACATCGCCTATAGGGGGCTGCTCATCTGCAAGTATAGACCGTACCGGCTTGTGTTTCTTATTCTGTATAAAGGCATGGCCGGAGTAGATAAGGAAACAGCCCACGCCATCCTGCAACAATATTTGCAAATTACTGCGGTACTCCTGCCGGGTCACATCGGCTAAAAGCTGAACGGTATGGTCGGTAGCGGTATCAAGGCCGCAGGCTGTGGGAAAACGGTTGTCGCCACTCTCGGCCAGCAGGCGCAGGGTTTTGTCTATATCTTTTATAGTAAAGGAAATAACGTAGTCGCCGTAAATGACATGAACCTGCGGCTTTTGCCACAGCGTGCGCATTTCAATAGTTTTCTGTGCCTGTGAGGTGTAAGAAAAGGCTACGGCTACCACTAAAAGAATTACCGCTCTCATCTACCGGATATTTTTATAGTTTAAAAGTACGGAAAACAACTAATTTTATCGCCCTAAAGAAAAAGACCATGAAAAGCTTAGCGAGTGACAACTATGCAGGTGTGCTGCCGGAGGTAATGGCGGCATTGCAAAAAGCCAATACCGGCCATGCCCGCTCTTACGGAGCCGATGAGCTGACCAAAAGGACTACGCAGCTTTTTAAAGAGGTGTTTGATGCCGATGTGGACGTATATTTTGTATTCAACGGCACGGGCGCCAATGTGCTGAGCATCAGCAGCGCCACACGATCTTATAACGCTGTGCTGTGCGCCGATACCTCGCACATCTATAACGACGAATCATCGGCCCCGGAAACCATAACCGGTTGCAGGTTCTTCCCGCTACCGGCTAACGATAAAGGAAAGCTGGATGTGAACACCATAAAGGAAAGGATCATCCGCAAGGGCGATGTGCATTATGCGCAAACAGCTATGGTATCTATAACGCAGGCCACCGAATATGGCACGGTGTACAAGCCCGAAGAAATAAAAGCTATAGCAGCGCTGTGCAAGGAGCACGATATATACCTGCACATGGATGGCTCCCGGTTCTTCAACGCGGCTGCATCACTGAAGTGCGACCTCAAAGACATCAGCAGTAAAGCCGGTGTGGACATACTATCGCTGGGTGGTACCAAGGCGGGGATGATGTTTGGCGAGGCAGTAGTGGTATTTAATAAAGAGCTGTCGAAACACATAGCCTACAAGCACAAGCAGGTAATGCAACTGGCATCGAAGACCCGTTTTATAGCCGCGCAGTTTGAGGCCATGCTGCAAAATGAGCTTTGGCGCAAAACGGCCACGCACGCCAACAAGATGGCCGAGCTGCTGTGTAAATCGCTTACCCCGAACCGCCATGTGAAAATAACCAAGCCTGTGCAGGCCAATGCCGTATTTGCAGAGATACCCCGCGCCTGGTACGAGCCGCTACAGGAGCACTACCCTTTCTATGTATGGAAAGACAGCACACACGAAGTAAGGCTAATGTGCTCTTGGGATACGAATGAAGAAGACATGAATGCATTTGTGAGCGCTATAAATGCGATGCCGAAATAAAGCTGATTGTAAAGAACATCAACAGCGGTTGAAAATAAGAAGTTACATTTAGCTATTTCTTACGCGGGACTATTCTAATCGGCAGATCTAGCCTTATCACTGCCCTGTATACATTTTCATTCGATACTTGAACATTATACAGTTGACCCACTTTTAAGTTCGGATAATTTTTCCTGTAGTCATCCGGCAGGTAAACCCACTTTTCAATGCGCTCATCGCCATCATTAAACATATAAGTTAGCGAGGTAGATCGATCGAAAAACGTAGGGTCATGAATTTTGAGAATTTTTCCAGTAAAATATGATGTCGAATCGCTTTTCTCGAACAAAGGGTGCCAGTAGTCTATCTTGAAATTTGTCGGTTTCTCAATGTCATAATGAATAGCATATTTTTCGCTTAATACAGTATTAGTATACCCCCCGTAAACTATTTCCTTATACGTCTTTCCCTCAACACTATAACATATCCAACATGCTTTAGCTCCAGCATCTCTGTCACATATTGTCCCTATCGCATCTTTCCATACAGTAGTTGGATGCACTTTCTTATTTGAACATAATCCTAGAAATAAAATAGTACAGAACAATATTCCTGACTTTCGCAATCCTTTCATGTCTTCATTTTAGGTGTTACATCATTTTCTTGAAGCTGATGGTGAAGCCACCAACAGGGGCTGAATCTACCTGAAAAAGTATTGGCGTATCAAGCCATACAGTACAGGTAGTATCAGGAGAAGGACAACGATAATAGCAATGATCTTGTTCTGATAATTCTTAGGCATTACTTGATTTTTTATGGTTTTTGCTCCAACAAAGATATAACACCTTCTTTTTGTAAGATGCGGTAGCCTATACGGTCGTTGGAGATACCGGGCTTTAATTCGTAGGTGAATTCATAATCGCCGTTCTGCGTCATCTGCGTAACGAAGTAGGCAAACAAAATATTATCGTTGGCGCTAAACTGCTGTGCCACTTCGTACAGGTGCGTGGAGAGGATCATGATGTGGCCGGTATGATGGAGCAGTCCTTCCAGCACAGCGCGGGTGCACTCATAGGCATCATGCACATTGGTGCCTTTGAATAGCTCATCCATCAGCACCAGGTGGGGCTGGCGTTTCAGTATCTTTTCGGCGGTCTGCTTCATGCGCTGCACCTCGGCAAAAAAATAGCTTTCGCCCCGCAGTATGTTGTCCTCCACCTGCATGTTGGTAATGATGCCCTCGAGGAAGCTGATGCGCAGCGCGCTGGCAGGCACGCCCATGCCCAGGTGCGCCAGCAATGCGCCCACACCCAGCGCGCGCATAAAAGTTGTTTTGCCCGACATATTGGCGCCGGTGAGCAGCAGGAAATTATGATCTCCGTTGAGCGTGATGTCGTAAGACACAGGCGTTTGTAATAACGGATGGCTTAGGCTCACAGCCTCCAGGCATACCGGTGCGGCCGGCAGCAGGTCTGGGAATGTCCAGCCGTTCTTTACAGTGGCCCGAGCCATTGCTTGCCAGGCATCTAGCTGCGAGTAGCTGTGTATGAGTCGGAAGACCATATTCTTCATTTCGCGCCGTGCTTTGTAGTTGAGTTCGGTCAGCTCTCCGTACTTTGTTTTCGCATTGATGGCCAGCACGCGCGCTGTGAGGCGGTGGTTCAATTCTGATTTTATAAAGTCCAGCTCCCTAGCCAGCAGCGCTGGTACATTTGGCCGCTCTGCTATCTTCATTAGTTCGGTACAGCCACGCAACAGATCGCCGAGATGCGATATGGAGAACTGCGCAAAGAAGTACTGCTGTTTATTAAATATCTTCTGAAAAAAAGAACCCAATATCAAAGACACCCCTGTAGCCGGTGCCGCGACATCTGCCGAGTCAAAATATTTTTCGAGCATCACGAGTGTGCCATTCGAAATAATGTTTGGCCACAGGCCCAGGTGCACGGAAAGAAATTTTACAGTATCCTGTACTTCCTTCAGGCTTTCATAAGAATCTGGTGGGTGCTGTATATGCTGGCGCAGTGCAGCATTGCCTTCCTGGGTAGTAGTATGATTGAGCAATGCAAACACACCATCGCTCCCGTCGGGCGGAAACATAGAAAGATCGCGGAGCGTGGTTTTGTCGTTTTGCATTCAAATCATATTAACATAGCCCACGGTTTCAACCGTGGGTAGAAAGCAAAAAATTTTGTTGTAACCATTTTAATGGTTTGCTTACTCGTAAACGGTTAAAACCTGAAGGCATCTGGCATTTGAAACCCACGGTTGAGACCGTGGGCTACGTTTCAAAATTTATCAACGAAATTACCGATCAAACCTCAATCTTTGCCCTCGTACACTATCATTCACCACACCATTTTCATACACCACCTCGCCATTCACGAATGTGGTATGCACTGCAGCAGGGAAGGTATGACCCTCAAATGGCGACCAGCCACACTTGTATAAAATATTCTCTTTGCTTACTGCGTATTCGTCATTCATATTCACCAATACCAGGTCGGCATGGTAGCCTTCGCGTATGTAGCCACGCCTGGAGATGCTGAAGCACTGCGCGGGAGCATGTGCCATTTTCTCTACCACTTTTTCTATGCTGATCTTACCCTGCTTCACATACTGCAACATCAGCAATAATGTATGCTGCACCAGCGGCACGCCCGATGGCGCTTTCTGGTAGGGCTGTTGTTTTTCTTCCCACGTATGCGGTGCATGGTCGGTGGCTATAATGTCGAGGCGGTCATCGAGCAGGGCCTCCCACAGGGCGGCTTTATTCTCCGGGGCTTTTATGGCGGGGTTGCATTTAATGAGGTTACCATACTGCGCATAATCGTCTGCGGTAAAATGCAGGTGATGCACACACACTTCTGATGTGATGCGTTTGTCGGTCAGCGGCATCATGTTGGTAAATAGCTGTAGCTCCTTTGCTGTGGAAATATGCAGTATGTGCAGGCGCGTATTGCATTGCTTGGCGAGCTGCACTGCCGAGAAGGAGCTGGCAAAGCAAGCCTCTACATCGCGTATCAGCGGGTGGTAGGAAACGTTGTCTGCATCGGCATATTTTTCCTTGTTGGCGTTGACGATGTTCTCGTTCTCGCAATGCGTAGCTATGAGCAGTTCCGACTCAGAAAAAATTTTCGAGAGCGTGAGGTAGTTGTCCACCAGCATGTCGCCCGTACTGGAGCCCATGAAGATCTTCACGCCGCACACATCGCGCTGCTTAGCGTTGGTGCGCAGCACTTCATCAGCATTGGTATTAGATACCCCCATGAAGAAGGAATAGTTAGCTACCGACCTGGCTGCGCCTATGGCATACTTATCTTCCAGCAGATCCTGTGTAAGCGCGGGCGGATTGGTATTGGGCATTTCCATGAAGGAGGTAACGCCACCCGCCACAGCAGCATGTGCCTCGGTGGCTATGGTGGCTTTATGCGTTAGCCCAGGCTCGCGGAAGTGTACCTGGTCGTCGATAACGCCCGGCAGCAGCAGCAGTCCTGTGGCATCTATCTCCCGCACATTGCCTTTGGCCTGTATGTTATTGTCTATCTTTTCTATCAGGCCATCTTTGATCAGCACGTCTTTTACAACCTGTGTGCCTTCGTTTACGATCGTGGCGTTTTTTATGAGTATCGGTAACATATAGTTATATTCGCTGCGGTAGCTGCCGCAACTATCTTTTATTATTTTTGCAAATCTACCAATTGCATATCTGAAAAACTTACTTTATGCTCAAAAAAGCGTGTTTGGCCATTACCATTTCCTGTGCGGCCCAGTTTTGTGCAGCGCAAACCACCTTTCTGCCGCTTGGCTCGGAAGACCAGCATGTGCTCGACAGGCTGGAAACCCTTAGTGGCCGCCTGTGCGACAGCATAGCCCTGGGCGATGGCCCCGAAACACGCCGTAATGCCATCAACTTTATAGAAACCACCACAGCCAATAATAAGGGCCTGAGCAATATAGATAAGTACAATGCAGCGCAGATGATCTCGGAGAGCGGGGAATGGGCGCCGGATGGCGATGGCGCTATCAAGTCAAAGCTGTCGTGGTTCAATACCTTTTATACCCGACAGTACGACCTGGCCTATGTAAAAACAAAAGACTTCTTTGTGGTGGTAAACCCTGTACTGAACGGCATGGCCACGGTGCAGCACAACGACCCTGCGGTTACAGGCTCTAAAAGCTCCCTGTTCTACAACAGCCACGGCGCAGAGATACGGGGGTGGATAGCAAAGAAAGTAGGTTTTTATACATCTATTACCGACAACCAGGAGCAATTCCCTACTTATGTGGGCAACTGGGCGAGCAAAACGCAGCAAGCAGTACCGGGCGCCGATTACTTCCTTATCCCCAGCGCCGGCCATTACGACTATATGCAGGCGAGTGGATATATCAACTTCGATGCGGTGAAGGACCACATCAATGTATCCTTCGGATCGGGCAAGCATTTTATAGGCGATGGTATCAGCAGCCTGTTCCTTACCGACTATTCCTCTAATATGCCCTTCCTGCAATTGCAAACGCATATCTGGCACATCAACTACCAATGCCTGTACCTGGAGCTGACCCCGCAATACAACAAAGCCGCGGGAGATGGCCTGGTGGCGCACAAGTATTCCACTATACATTACCTGACGTGGAACACCTTTAAATGGCTGAACCTCGGATTTTTTGAAGCGGAGGTTTTTGACCGGCCTAATTCCTACGAGATATCTTACCTCAACCCCATCATTTTCTCTACAGCCGTGAACCGCTTTAACGGCGAAGGCGACAAGTCTATAATAGGCGTGAGCGCCAAGGTGATAGCTGCAAAACGTGTGCAACTATACGGCCAGTTCATAGCCAATGAGTTTAAGGCCAGCGAGTTCTTTGGCAATAAAGGCTGGTATGGCAATAAATGGGGCGTGCAGGGCGGTGCCAAATATTTCGATGCCTTCGGCATCAAAAACCTGGACCTGCAGGGTGAGCTGGAAGCTGTGCGGCCTTACACCTATTCGGCCAAGGACACCCTGGCCAACTATACCAACTACAACCAGCCCCTCGCCGACCCGCTGGGTTCAGGCTTTATAAAAGTAGTGGGCCTGATAAAGTACCAGCCGGTAAAAAACCTGTACCTGAGCCTCAAAGGCACCTATTACATACAGGGTGTGGACACCGGCGGCGTGAACTTTGGCAACGACATATTTAATCCATATGTAACGGCAGACCACCAGTATGGCGTATCTATGATCAATGGCCCCAAGAACCATTGCGCTATCATCAGCGCCAATATCTCTTACCAGATACGGAGGAATATGTTCCTGGATGCGGGCGGGGTATACCGTAAATATACCGATGCTGCCCCTGCCGGCACCACCGACTATGCCACCACCGGCCCTATATATGGCTCGCTGACCACTAATTACATCTATTTTGGCATCCG
>CAIVKT010000175.1 GCA_903906615.1 uncultured Bacteroidota bacterium
ATACCCAAGGCCAAGAGCGATACCAAGGCCAAGCAAACGGTGGTGGTGTCTATCAACGACAAGCAGGAATTTTTTGTGGGTACTACATCGGTTATCAGCGATTCATTAAAGCCGTTCATCGCCCGTGCTATTGCCAAATCGCAGGATGCCGACCCTACAGTGGTCATCAATGCCGACAAACAAGCCACAGCAGACAATATAGTAGCAGTAATGCGCGCCGCCCACGACCTGAACCTCAAAACAGTATTAGCTGTAGAGAATAATAGCAGGTAGGGGTTGAAACTTTAATCAAGTTGGGATTCAATTTGCGATAACAGGAGCTTTGCGCCCTCTGCGTGAAACTCTTATGCGTGGCCCGTTTTCTTCAACCGCTCTATAACACCCTTGTTATCCTTGTGAATGTAGAAGAAGTCGCCCAGTATCGGGTTCTTCATTTCGGCGAGGGGCTTTAGCTTGTTGTCTTCAATATCATATATCTCGTAGCCCATGCCCATGAGCAAGGTTTCCAGCTTTGCTTTCTGCTCGCCATAGGTTTCCAATTGCAGCACCGGCTTATGTTTCAGTAATACGTCCTTCATTTCAGAGAGCACATATTCCTCATAGCCCTCAATGTCGCACTTAATGAAATCGATCCTGCGCAGATCAGCAAACAGCTTGCTTCCTCGCTTCATCTTCGCCCGGAAGGTAAACTCATGCACCTCTTGCTGTTCATCAGGCCGGGTTACGTGTGCCAGCCCTGTGCGCAGGTATCCAAACTTGCCGGGGGTGGATAGTGTAATATCCTTCTCTTCCTCACCCAGCGCCACGTTATAAATGGTTACATTATTGAGGCCGTTGGTTCCCCATTTGATCACATTGGCAAAATCAACAACAGGCTCTACAGCATACACATGCCCGGTGGGCCCTACCCATTTTGCAAAAAGCTTAGTGTAATAACCCAGGTTGCCGCCAATATCCAAAACCACATCGCCGTTCTGTATCATGTACCGGTCAAAGTAGTGATACTTATAGATCACATTATTCTTCAGCCCGCCCGCGGCATACATCCAGTGAAAGCTTTTGTGCAATACTTTCAGATAAGCTTTGAGGCCAAGAGTGTGGAATATGATCTTTTTGAACATGAGGTGTGTGCTATACTGTGCAATGAAAGATGGCAAATATAGTCAACTATTGCAAACGGAATAACTGCCGTTCGCAATAGTTGGTCTATGATAAGTGTGGAGGCTAAGCGCGGGGATCGCGTTTGCTCTGGTATTCTGATTTGTTCTTTTCTTCCAGTGCTTCTTCGTCGGCCTTATCCTTGTCGTAGGCGCGGATGATCATTTTCACCAACCTGTGGCGTACTACGTCGGCTTCGTCCAGTTTTATCTGTGCTATGCCTTCTATATTCTGCAATATCTTGCTCGCCTTTATCAGTCCCGATTGTTGATTCTTTGGCAGGTCTATCTGCGTAAGGTCACCGGTAATAATAGCCTTGGCCGATGAGCCTATACGGGTAAGGAACATCTTTAATTGCAGGTCGGTAGAGTTTTGCGCTTCATCCAGTATGATGAAGGCATTATCCAGCGTACGGCCGCGCATATAGGCAAGGGGGGCGATCTCAATAATGCGGTTGGCCATATAATAGTTCAGCTTGTCGCTGGGTATCATATCGTCGAGGGCATCATACAGCGGGCGCAGGTAAGGATCTATCTTATCTTTAAGATCGCCCGGCAGGAAGCCGAGGCTTTCACCTGCCTCCACCGCAGGACGGGTGAGGATGATCTTGCGTACGGCCTTGTTTTTCAAAGCACGTACTGCCAGCGCCACCGCCGTATATGTTTTACCCGTGCCGGCGGGGCCTATCGCGAAGATGATGTCGTTCTTCTCGCTCGCCTGTGCCATCAGCTTCTGGTTCTGCGTTTTGGCACGTATCACCCTGCCATTAGGCCCGAAGACGAGTATGTCGTTGTTCGCAGGGTCTTCTGCCAGACCTTCGCCCTGCTCTTCATCGCCCAGTATTTTGGAGAAGTAGTTTTCAGAGAGATGGCCATTTCGCTCCAGGTATTGGACCACCTGTCCTATTTTCACCTGCGCGGCGCTTACCTCCTCAGGCTGTCCTGATAATTTTATTTGTGTACCCCGCGATAACAGCTTCAGCAGGGGGAATTTACGTTTAAGGATCTCGAATTTGCTGTTGTTAACCCCGAAAAACTCTATCGGGTTTACGGTCTCTAAGTTGATGATAGCTTCTGTCAAGGTGCTGAAGTTTAAGGTTAACAATAAATGTACAAACTGTGTGCCAACAATGTGATTAAGCCTGCGTTAAGCTTCTGTTCCCAGCTTTATGACTTTACTTGTACAATGTTCGAGATCTTCCTGCCTATATTTTATAGCCATTGGCTTTAAATTCTTCCACACGCTTAGCCACAGCCGCATCAGACAGCGCAAACATTCTTGCTGCCAGTGCCGCCGCATTGCGCGCGCCTGCTTTGCCTACGGCCAGTGTGCCTACGGGCAGCCCTGCTGGCATCTGCACTATGCTGTACAATGCATCTATACCGCCTGGCAGGCCGCCTTCCAAGGGTACACCCAGCACGGGTAGGGAAGTATAGGCCGAGCAAACACCGGGCAATGCTGCCGCCATGCCCGCTGCCGCTACTATAGCGCCGTAGCCATTCTCTTTTGCCGTCACCATCAGTTCACGAACCTTATCGGGGTTGCGGTGTGCCGAAGCCACTACCATATTGTTTTCAATGTTAAACCAGTCCAGCCACTTGCCACACTCTTGCATAACA
>CAIVKT010000176.1 GCA_903906615.1 uncultured Bacteroidota bacterium
GCCTACTACCACGGCGCTCCGAGGAAGGCCGTGAGCCCGCCGTGGGATGGTGGCTTTAGCTGGAAACATGACGACCATGGCAAATTGTGGGTGGCGGTATCCTGCCAGGGACTGGGTGCCAGCGTATGGTGGCCTTGCAAGGATGCACAATGGGACGAGCCGGATGATGGTATGGTGGTGCGCTACTTCATTCCCGGCTATTACGCTATAGGCAATGGCAGGCCGCTGGATGTTGATTCATCGGCGGTAGCCGGCCAGAAGCCAAGCATTACCGGCTGGGAGGTAAAGAACCCGATCAATAACTATGATGTTACCTTTTACATAGGCGATTATGTACACTGGCATGATACGCTGATGGGTGAGAAAGGAAAATTGGATCTTGATTTCTACGCGCTGAGGTACAATGAAGAAAAAGCAAGGAAAGAGTTTGCGGTAGTAAAACCCATGATACACTGCTTTGAGTACTGGATGGGCCCCTACCCTTTTTATGAAGACGGATACAAGATAGTTGAAGCGCCCTACCTGGGCATGGAACACCAAAGCGCTATAGCCTATGGCAATAATTATAAAATGGGCTACCTGGGCATGGACCGCACGATGACGGGCATAGGCATGAACTTCGACTACATTATAGTACATGAGAGCGGGCATGAATGGTTTGGCAATAGTATTACCGCAAAAGACATGGCGGACAACTGGATACATGAAGGCATCACTACTTATTCGGAGACCTTGTTTACAGAATGCCTGCTGGGTGAGGAAAAGGCGGATAAGTATTGCCGTGGCGAATGGCACAACATACAGAACGACAAACCCATCATAGGCAACTATGGCGTGAATGAAGAGGGATCCGGCGATATGTACGATAAGGGATCGGCCATTATGCACATGATACGGGTGATGACCAATGATGATGAGAAATTCAGGCTGATGCTGCGCGGGCTGAGCAAGGATTTCTATCACCAGACGGTAACCACCAAGCAGGTGGAAGACTATATAGCAGCACATACCGGGCTGGACCTGAAAGCGTTTTTTGATCAATACCTGCGCCGCGCAAATGTGCCTGAACTGGAGTATTACATAAAAGACGGCGAGCTGAATTATAAGCTGAATGATGTGGTAGCAGACTTCAGCCTTCCGCTAACAGTAAGCGCGGACAACAAGACAGAACGTATAAAACCAACAGCCAACTGGCAGCACATAAAATGGAACGGCGGCTTTAATGTGAAGTTCTCTAATGATTTTTTGTATAGGGTGAAGAAGTAGTGGCGTAGATAGCGTCGGTACGGCTTTTTTGCACTGCGCGTTGAGTGCTGCATAATGCCGGGAAGTAATTATCTATCTGAATTGACACCATACATTTCGTTTGTTCAAAAACACGCGAGGGCAAAAAAAACTCTACAGCCTACTTACATCAGGGTGAACCCCGTAGACGCTAACTACCTCTCTTGTTCGTTATGCCAACATGTTATCCACATTTGCGGATAGTTGTATAAATATGGCATTAGGCCTGTGTTAAAGCGATTATATTTGTAGGGTGGCAAAGAAAGAAGTATCGGAGACCCCGTTAATGAAACAGCATAAGGATATTAAGACCAAGTATCCTGACGCTATACTGTTGTTTCGTGTGGGTGATTTTTATGAGACTTTCGGGGAGGATGCCTGCATTGCTTCGCGGGTATTAGGCATCACGCTGACAAAACGAGCCAACGGCGCGGCAACACATATAGAACTGGCGGGTTTCCCTTATCATTCATTAGATACTTACCTGCACAAATTGGTAAAAGCAGGCTACAGAGTAGCTATATGCGACCAACTTGAAGACCCCAAACTAACCAAGGGTATCGTAAAGCGCGGTGTTACTGAATTAGTAACACCGGGCGTAGCTACCAGCGATAAGCTGCTGGAGAACAGGACCAATAACTTTCTGGCTGCCCTATACCTGAACGAGCCGATATGTGGCATCGCTTTCCTGGATATTACCACAGGTGAGTTTTATGCGGCCGAGGGCACCGTGGAGTACATGGATAAGCTGATACAGAGCTTTCAGCCATCGGAGATCATTTTATCGAAGTCGCAGGTAAAACATTTCAGGGAGCAGTTTGATACCAAGATCTACACGTTTCAGCTGGATGAATGGATATTTAGGGAGCAATACACTTACGATCTGCTGCTGGCGCATTTCCAGACACAGTCGCTCAAAGGTTTTGGTATAGAGGACATGAAGGCTGCTACGGTGGCGTGCGGTGTAGCGCTGCATTACCTAAAAGACACGGAACATGCACAGTTGCAACACCTGAACACACTACAGCGGATAGTAGCCACAGATTTTATGTGGATGGATCGTTTCACCATCCGCAACCTGGAGCTGGTACACAGCACCTATGAGCAAGGTACTAACCTGTTGCAAGCCATAGACCATACGCACACCCCAATGGGCGCGCGGCTGATGAAGCGATGGATGATCTTCCCGCTTTTCGATATACCACGCATAGAGCAGCGGCTGAACTTAGTGAGTCATTTTATACTGGTACAAGACCTCAACTTATCGCTCACACACTTAGTGAAGCAGGTGGGCGATGTGGAGCGTCTGGTGGGTAAGATACCTTTGCGGAAGATAAACCCGAGGGAGGTAATGCAACTGGCACGCAGTATGCAGTTCATGGCGGATATGAAAGACCTGTGCGCCAAGGCAGATGACGAATCGCTGCGCCGCATGGTAGATGCATTGCAACCCCTGAACGAACTGCGTGAAAAAATAATGAACTCTATTACCGATGATGCACCGGCAATAGTGAGCAAGGGCGGTATGATGCGCGCTGGCCTGCACGAAGAACTGGACAAGCTGCGGAATATATCGCGCAGCGGCAAGGATTACCTGTTGCAGATACAGCAGCAGGAATCGCAGCGCACGGGTATATCCTCCTTAAAGATCTCTTACAACAATGTTTTCGGCTATTACCTGGAGGTGACACATACGCACAAAGATAAAGTACCTGCGGACTGGATACGTAAACAGACCCTGGCAAATGCTGAGCGCTATATAACACCTGAGCTGAAAGAATACGAAGAACAGATACTGGGTGCAGAGGATAAGATACTGGCGATAGAATTGGAACTGTACCAGCAACTGCTGATGAGTATTGAGCCTTATATATCTGCAATACAAACGAACGCGCACATAGTAGCGCAACTGGACTGCCTGCTGTGCTTTGCGCATAACGCACATAAGTATAACTACCACAGGCCGAATATAGTGAATGAGCCTGTGCTGGAAATAAAATCGGGCCGACACCCGGTAATAGAGCAGCAACTACCCCCCGGCGACAGCTATATATCCAATGATATGACACTGGACAAAACGGAGCAACAGGTGATCATACTCACCGGGCCGAATATGAGCGGTAAGTCGGCACTGCTGCGGCAGACAGCCATCATCACGCTGATGGCACATATGGGCAGCTTTGTGCCTGCGGACAGCGCTACCATAGGGCTTACGGATAAGATATTTACCCGTGTGGGCGCATCTGATAATCTAAGTGGCGGCGAGAGTACCTTTATGGTGGAGATGAACGAAACGGCGAGCATCATCAACAACATCAGCGAGCGCAGCCTGGTATTGCTGGATGAAATAGGCCGTGGCACAAGCACCTATGATGGCATATCGCTGGCATGGTCTATAGTGGAGCATTTGCACAACAGTCCGACTAAGCCTAAGACGTTGTTTGCCACACACTACCACGAGCTGAATGAACTGGAGAACCAACTACCCCGTGTGCGCAATTATCACATAACGCATAAGGAGACAGGTAACAAAGTCATCTTCCTGCGCAAGCTGGCACCCGGCGGCAGCAGGCACAGCTTTGGTATACAGGTAGCCAGGATGGCGGGTATGCCAGCAAAATTGCTGGACAGGGCCAACGAGATACTGGCACAACTCGAAGAGAAGCACGCAGGCACCGGCAGCGATACCATGCAGCAAAAAGTGAAGAATATAAGAGCGTTGCCCAACTTTCAGCTGAATATATTTGATGGCGTAACCGATGATATGCGCCATATCCAGCAGCTGCTGGATGAAACAGATATTAATACGCTGACCCCTGTAGAGGCATTAATGAAGCTGAATGAAATGAAAGGGATCGTGAAGCAGTACAGAAAGTAATGTTGCCATTCACTTATTATCCTCACAATATAGCTGCTCAAAATCTTATAGCGCTCCTGATCATGATACAGGAGTTTGCTCCCGGCGCATGGTGGTGATGATGAGGTTAGCCTTTTCAAAAACGGGCAGCCATGGTGATGAATCGTCATCAAAGTGTTTCATTTGCTCCTGCGCTGCATAGAGCCCTTTATTGGTAAGCAGGAAGAAACGCACACAATTTGCGGGAGGCAGATCGGTAGTAGCGGCGGGCATGGCACGGCCTAAATAATCCTGGGTAAAAGTAACGAGGTCTAATGCAGACTGTGCGATACCGGTATCGAGGCCTGCACCGGAAACGCCGCCGCCCTTGCTCAGGTACATATTGGCTGCGCCATTGATGTACGTAGCGAGTGTAGCTGTTACATCGCCCATGTTCCAGTCCATTACCATGCCGTATACGAGTGTTTCGGTAGCCGGCACTATGATCTTTAAGTCTATAGGCTTAACGCCAAGTGCCAGCGCGCGCAAGCCATCGTATGTATCTGTTTCAGGTTGCGTGGCTTTAGCTTTCTGCATACGGCCCCGCCTTATAAAATAGATGATGATGCCGAGTTGCAGCAAGATCAGTAAAATGTATACAATGGTCATTATGCAGTAAATGTACTAAGGAACGATCATTAATAAAATGATGACCTGCCCCGAAATAAATTTTCCTTATTTTCATTGCATGAAATCAATTGTATTTTTCATCTCTGCGCTGTTGTTGTTAGGGTATACGCACATATGCTGTGCGCAGGCCGATAGTATAGTGGTATTACCGGTAAAAATGAAAGTGCCTGATGGAGCCAATAAGCTAGGCAGCTTTACGCTGGGCAATAATGCAACTGAGACCAATTGCGATTATGAAGCCCTTATCCGTGCGGCAAAAGATAAAGCGGCAGCAGTGGGCGGGAATATTGTGAAGATCACAGAACTTATAGACCCTGCCTTTATCAGTAAATGCTACAAGATAAAGGCTGATGTATACCATGTGGCGCAGTTACCGCAATATAAGTTACCTGCCGCAGATACGCCTTTAAATGCAAGCTATGCGACGCTGTATTTTTACCGGCTGAAAGACACTATGGCCTTTGTGACCGCATACAATGTGCATATGAATGGCGATAGTATCGTATGCAAAGTAAGGAGCCGGTCGCGCGACTCGGTGAATGTATATGCCGATGGCCAGGAGGCTTTATGGGCAGCTACAGAAAGACGCACTGAGCTAAAACTGGATGTGAAGACCGGGAACAAATACTACATCAGGTGCGGGCTGCGTAAAGGAGAAATAAGGATGGTGCCGGTGCTTGAGTTGGTGAATAATGAGATGGGCAAGACCGAGTATGAGCAGGAGCGGAACCACAAGAAGAATATGGGTGTGGAGTATTTGCAGCAAGTACATTAAAAAAGCCGCAAAGGACTTGTCCTTTACGGCTTTGAGGTATTTTTGCTTAATTTTAATTATGGAGCAACAGTAGCGTTTACCTGGCTGGCTGCTGTGGTGCCATTGATTGCTGCATTGGCCTCGTTATAATTTTTCCAGTTGGTATTGGGGTGTGCCTGGCGCTGTGACGCAGAGATGATCACATCCCTGAAACTGATCGTGCCGGGATTAGCGGGTGTGGTGCCATCGGAGTTTTGAATGTAGATCGTAAAGCCACCTACATAAAAATCAAACACTGTAGATGTGATTCCATTTATATCAGGCAGGTTTGTCCATTCATTTGTACCATAGGCTTTGTACACTTCTACCACGCCGTTATTTACAATATCCGAAGTGATGTCGGGGTCGGAGAATGTAGCGGAATAAGTAGTGCCTGTTAATGTCCATGAGCTTACAGTCACAACTCTGTTAATACCAATTACATTGGCGTTGCCATCTGCACCGGCGGGACCTTGAGGCCCTGATTTTGTGCAGCTGTTTAAAGAGAATACACTTCCGGCGAGCAATAGAAGAATTAATTTTTTCATTTTTTTTGAGAGGTTGTTTCGCCCAGTTCCGAAGCGAATGTTGACGATGAGTAGCGTGAAACCGTAGCCGAAGCTAACGCCACTATTGAACAGACAAATTAAGTGCCAATAAGTTTAGTATGGTGTTAAAATGCTCCTAAAAGAATAGAGGATACTTTTTTCCGGCCATATCGCTTCAAAAAATAACAGAAAGCGGGTACTAAAGAAAGTGCGATAAATAATTACTTTTGAGGCTATGAAAAACAAATACAAGCCATCTGTTGTATTCCTCCTGCTCGCCTTTTGTGTTTTGGCTACAGACAACTGCTATGCTATTGATACACTGAACGAGAACAGACCTATAGCATTATTAGTACAACTACGCACAGAGCATAATATGATAGCTGCAATGGCGAGGGACAAGAGATACAAACAACTGAACATCGCAATACACGACGCTATAGCGGTGCGTACGGCAATGATCAATGATTTCAAAGACCGGTTTGATAATTGCCCGGTGTACTTTTATATGGA
>CAIVKT010000177.1 GCA_903906615.1 uncultured Bacteroidota bacterium
ACAGCAATGTGATCATCGGAAGCATAGATGGTCCGGGCGAATGGAGCTTGCTAAAAGCAAGCGACCTAGTGAAGGTATCTATCGTTCTGGGATCAAGCAAAGTAACCGTGACCGATGGGCTTATACAATTTAACGATGGCAGTAATGGCGGCCTTACGGTCACGCCGGAGCTGAAGACGCAATTAGATAAAACGACCACGTTGCTTAGTCATTTGATAGCAGTAATAAACGGAACCCCTGTTGATGAGCCCGGTAGTGGATCCCCCAGCGCATTACAAGCAAAATTGAAGCTCGCAATAACAGCCGATACATTAGGCGATTATAGCAGTATCGAAGACACCACCGTAAAACACTAATACTATGGCAACAAAAATGATAGATATAGCATTGACCAATCATGCAGATGCAACAATAGCCAGCGGAGACTTCACATCTGTTGAAAGCACAGCCCAGCATCAAAAGCAGTTGATCCTCAACAATAAGGGCGACTTCAAGCAAAACCCTACACTCTGTGTTGGGGCATTCGAATACTTTGATGATGAGAATATACAAGAACTGGTAAGGGCCATCAGTATTGAATTCACCAAAGATGGAATGAATGTAAGAAGCGTTGCGCTCGACCAGGCCGGCATTATTAATACCAACGCATATTATCCCTGACACAAGGCGCACATCTCGTCATAATTAATTGTTTGAAAAGAACACATCATGAGCACAACTATAACAGTAAAGCCAAATCAAAGCATGACGGATGTCATCATCATGGGATGCGGGTGTTTGGAAGGAGCAGCACAATTTTGCAGGGACAATAACGTAGCGGTCAGCGATATGCCTGTTGTGGGTACACCTTACCTCATAAGTGATGCCTGTATAGTTGCGGCAGGCAGCACAGGGGCGGCAGTGCAAAAATACCTCAACCAAAATGGATATATAATAGGCACGCTCGCATATACGCCTCCGCCTCCTTTATCAATGCAGGTGGTATTGATGCCTGTCATCAAGGCAGTTCCTGGTACTACCAGCCATCCGTCAGTTACACATAATTACCAGTTCAGCGTAAACGGCGATACAGGCTTCATATCTGTGTATGGCCTTGTACCCGGTGTAGGCGGCTACCCCAGTGAGCCAAACGTGGTCCATTATATAACTACGGATATAGTAGGCGGATCACCGGCGATAACAAATGAACTTACACCTACCGATATGACCACACAAAGCATTCCTTATAAAATACCATGGACTGCCGGGCATAGCTATATGATGGTTTTTGGGGCAATAGACCCCACATCACTGCTCACTTTTGAGGACGTGAACGGCAACCAGGCACATTGCCACCCTGTGATCATCCTCGACAGCAGCAGCCAAACTGTAGAAGACTTCCTTATACCCTCTTTAGATGTAACCTTAGTAAGTGGTGTACCCGGTGGCGTGGTTGTAAGGCTCACACGCAGTCATTATACGCCCGGCCTCAGTGGCTTAACTGTTCATGATCTTAACTGGACCGATGCTGCCACCGGCGGCCCAGGTATCACCGGCCTTGGCCCCGACCCGGCAGACCCCACTAACACCAATAAACTCTGCTGCACACTCGCAGCGGGCACCTATACATTTGGTGTACTGGCTACATATACTTATACGGGCGGCAGCATCGCTTCTTCGGGCATGCAATGCGTGGTAGAGGTCAGTTAACTTTTTTGAAAATTGATAACCGGGAGCATATCGTTTGCACCCAAAAAATAATGAACATGGCAAGAACAATAGCACAGATTCAACAAAGCATTGTGGATGCAAAAAATGCCGATACCACGATCGGGCCCTTGCTCACCAGTACCAGTGGTGTAGCTATCTGGTATCTATGGACTTATGTAGTGGCCTTCTGTCAATGGACGCTGGAGGTATTGTATGACGACCATGTAACTGAAGTGAACGGCATAATAGCAGCACAAAAGCCGCATACACTACAATGGTACACAACTATAGCCAAGGCATTTCAATACGGCGCTACCCTGCCTGCAGATACCGATGTGTATAGCCCCGTTGCGCCCGCCGGCGATCCCAGTCTCATAGTCACTTACGCCGCTGCAGTAGAGTTAACTAATCTTATCAGGCTAAAGGTAGCTTCGGGTAGTGTCGGCGGGTTGGCGGCGCTCAGTTCGCCACAGCTTACTGCATTTACTACTTACATGGGCCGCGTAAAAGATGCAGGTGTTCATGTGCAATGCACCAGCGGCCCTGCCGATATTTTTCAACCATCTATAGTCGTTTATTATGATCCCCTTGTGTTAGATAATACCGGCGCGCGCCTTGATGGCAGCACATCTACACCTGTAAAGGACGCGATAAATTCTTTTCTCGCTAACCTGCCTTTCAATGGCGTGTTCATACTCAACAGCTTTATCGCGGCCATGCAGGCAATTGATGGGGTGGTGATTGCAGACGAGGTAAGTGTCCAGGCATATTATGGATCTACATCGCCGGTAATTATCACTACACAATACACTCCCGATGCCGGCTATATGGCGCTTGATCCCACCTGGTTTGCAGCGCATGTAAGCTATACCCCATACACAGTATAATCGGAGTATACAATTTAACCTCACACTAAAAAAAAATCAGAAATGGCATTGTTTGATATAGACTATGGCGCGCTGGTGCCACAGATGCTACCCGTGAAGCTACGGAACGCTGTAATGACAGCATGGCTGCAATGCCTCATCACGCCCGTGAAATGGCTATATGGCCTGTTCTCTGTAAACCGTACTGCAAATCTATATCTGCTGGCACACGACGGGCAGGTATGCTACCTCGAAGCTGCACTCAATGATACGTTCGATAATACGGGCCGGGGAATATACATCACTGATGGCCCCTTCAGAGACCCGCTGTTTCTTTATACCGTACCTGAAGCAAAGCCTTTGTGGCTGGGAAGAGTAAGTGAAGAAGGCACCACTACATACCCCGACCCCGAATGGCTCTATACGGATGCCGAAACGTATACATTCGGTGTATGTTTCATTATACATGTACCATCTACTGTTGTTTTTGATACGGCCCACCTCAGGGCATTAGCGGATAAATACAGGCTCCCAGGGCGCAGCAATTACACCATTGTTACTTTTTAATTTCTTCTTTCACATCTTCATCTCACTTCAAATACAACATTATGAAAGCGATTGACTTTACACATACCGGCGGCTTCCCGCTTACGCAGGATGAGCTGGACTACCTGCAACAGGCTTATACAGAATGTATCAATGCCTTTGGCGCAATGGGGGGTAACGGCCCATCCCTGGTTACCGGCATGAACCAGACCTTCTCTTTAGGTGTAACAACCGTTTCTGACGGCTGGTTTTTCTATAATGGAGAGATGATAAAATTCAATGCCAGCTCCTACTCCGCGCTTGCATTGGGTGATGTTGTTTTGGTCAACATCTCTTCTGCCGCTACCAGCCTCACGTACAACGACGGCAGCAGCTATGGCGCCATACTCAATAAAACAGCAACTATATCAGTAGGCCCGGCAGTTACCAGCGCCACACAATTTCCGCTGTCCAGTTTACAGCCTTTCCAGGTGGTATTCGGGCAGGGTGGCCGGGAGTCGGCATGGAGCTCACTGGCCGTAAGCACACCGTCAGCCAGCGGCGGTGTTACAGGTACCATTTATTATAAAAAAGACCTCATGGCCAATACCTTGCAGATAAGGGGGGCTTTGATTGCGAGTAATGCGCAAAATTTTGTAGCGTCTCCATCAGCAATATATTCGTTAATGGCTACTTTACCTGTAGGATATTTGCCAAATAATGTCGCTTACTTTACTTCGATATACTTCTCATCAAGCATGATAGAAGATGATCTCGGCGTAGCGTGGATCAAGCAAGTGAATTGTGCTGTTAATACGGGAGGGCAAATTCTAATGAACTGGATCAAGCCAGATGTTTCTGTCCTGGGCTATGGGCTTGAATTCAACACAATAATACCACTCGACTAAATTGTATTATATTCTCGAAGTGCTTTGCTTTGTAAATAGCAAAAGATAAACGATAATGAACAACATAGAGGTAACGGATGAGGCCAGTACCTTCAGCATCAGGAAGCCAATGTTCGAAAAATTCCAAAGCTCTATCGTAAAGAACACCAGGTGGTGCAACACTATAAGAAAAGAGCTGTACACAAGAAAGGGCATCCAGCCCATGCTTTTTATAGATGGTTGCTGCCCGGCATATTCCGACAGGTTCCTGGGCAGCAGCGCGCTCAGCACATTGGTACGCAGGTAGGCCAGCAGTATGGTGGCAAAGGCATGCATACCGGCGGTATTCATAAACGAATCAATAGACACACCCAATAAAAAGCCCATGATCAGCAATGCCCATACGGGTGTTTCAAAGGGCAGCAGCAGTATAAAAAGCGGGTACACATAAGGTATGAAGATGGGAAAGCCTGAAGGCTCGTTCCACCAGCGCAGCGTTATCTTATTCAGTATCAGCACCTGTAGCAGGATGATGATACAAAACCGTAAAATATTTTTCAGATAAACGTTCACTTGCTATTTTTTTGATGCCGATGAGTCTTCCAGTTGTTTCTTTTCGCCTGCCATCTTATTCTCGATCACGTACACATACTGCAGGTTATGAAAGTTGGTTGATGATTGCAGGTATATCAGTTGCAGCCCGTTTTTCTTCAAAGCCTGTGTTTTCACTACAGTGCCTATCAGTATATCCGGCGGAAAGTAAAGAGAGTAGTTGCTGGTAAATACAGAGTCGCCTTTTTTCAGCGGCACATCCTGTTGCACATCTACCATGGTCAGCACATCGGGGCTTTTCTCATCCCATATCACAGATCCGTTTGTGCCGTTCTTCAGCTTAGCGCTTATCCTTTGCTTGGCGCTCAGCACAGATAGTATGCTGGCAAAGTGTGCCGATACATGCTCCACGCGGCCCACCACACCCGTACCTGATATTACAGCCATATTTTTACTTATGCCGTCTTTTGATCCGCGGTTTATCGTAATGTAGTTATCACTTGCATTGGTCGAGTTGTTCACCACGCGTGCGGTACGGTATAGATAGTCTGCGTATTTTACAATATGCGTTGTAGTATCTGCGGTTGCTATCTTCTTATGCACCAGGCTATCCTTCAGCGTGTCTACGCTGCTGTTTATCCGGTCTATCTTCTGGCGCAGTATAGCGTTCTCATTCAGCAGGCTGTCATTCATCTTCCTCAGCCCGAAGTAATACACCACATCACTCTGTTTTTTATACACAATGCCCGATACTGTGTTGGCAGAGCTCACAATATCATTTCCCTGCAAGGTGTTGGTATGCTCAATGAGGATGACGCATACTATTTCCAGCGCCAGGAATAATATGAGATTGAAAAAGCGGCGTATAAAAAATATGAAATTGCGCACTTTTCTCTATTGGTTGAAATTTGAAACCTGCAACCTGAAATTCAGATTTTGGTCCCGATAATTATCGGGATGGATTTTGCAATATTATTTCATTAAGAATGGCATTCTCGCTATGTTTTTAAGCGCCATGCCGGTACCCCTTACCACTGCGCGCAATGGATCATCGGCCACATGCACCGGCAATTTTATTTTGTGCGATATGCGTTTGTCCAGCCCCCTCAGCAATGCCCCTCCACCGGTAAGGTACAGCCCACGGCGGTATATATCAGCGGCCAGTTCAGGCGGCGTGCTTTCCAGGGCCTTTAGTATTGCTTCCTCTATTTTGAAGATAGATTTGTCCAGCGCTTCGGCCACTTCCTGGTAGCTCACCATTATCTGCTTCGGTATACCTGTTACCAGGTCGCGCCCGTTCACTGCAATATCATCGGGTGGGTTGTCCAGCTCTTTCAGTGCCGAGCCTACATGTATCTTTATTTGCTCCGCGGTGCGCTCTCCTATCATCAGGCTATGGTAGCGGCGCATCGCTTCCATTATATCCCCTGTAAATTCATCGCCGGCTATGCGTATAGACTGGTCGCAAACTATGCCCGCCAGCGCTATCACAGATATACCTGTGGTGCCACCGCCTATGTCTATGATCATATTGCCGGTAGGCTCTTCCACATCTATACCTATACCCAATGCGGCAGCCATAGGCTCATGTATCATATACACTTCTTTGGCGCCTGCCTGCTCTGCCGAATCGCGCACAGCCCTCTTTTCCACTTCCGTGATGCTCGATGGTATGCAGATCACCATGCGCCAGCTTGGCGGGAACATAGGTTTCTTTGGGTACACCAGCTTGATCATTTCCCGCAGCATACCTTCCGCAGCGTTAAAGTCGGCGATCACACCATCTTTAAGCGGGCGTATGGTCTTTAGGTTCTCATGTGTTTTTTCATGCATCATCATAGCCTTCTTGCCCACTGCTACTATTTTATTGGTAGTGCGGTCTATGGCTACAATAGATGGTTCATCAACTACCACCTGGTCGTTGTGTATGATAAGTGTGTTGGCCGTGCCAAGGTCTATGGCTATTTCCTGTGTCAGGAATTTAAAAAATCCTAAAAAACTCATTATGGCAATTTTTTTTATAATTGTCGCAAAATGCGAAAAAGTGTATTGATATCGGATGGTTTTTACACCATTGTCACGCAAAAGTAGGTAAATATTAATCTCCGCACAGCTAATATTATACCATGTGTATAATCTGTCAATTAATATATGTTTTATTATTTATTCAAATGATGATATAAAAATACCATATTATATTATATTTTGATGCAACTATGTACAGCGAAAGTTGGTGAGCTCCGGTTTTTCACAAAATATTCATACGCATAGAATACCATTTTTCTATACTTTTGCACCTCGGGCGTTGAGCCCGATTTTCATATCCGCTCATCACGCTTTTAACCCCGGAGATCATAAAAAAATTTTTTTTATCATAAAATCATAGTTCAGACATACAATGCCGCGCGATCTTTCTATTAAAAGTGTACTTATTATTGGTTCCGGGCCCATCGTTATCGGCCAGGCATGTGAATTTGATTATTCCGGCTCACAGGCAGCCCGCAGCCTCAGGGAAGAAGGGATAAAGGTGATCCTGATCAATTCTAACCCGGCAACTATAATGACAGACCCTATTATGGCCGATAGGGTATACCTGTTGCCGCTTACGGTCGAAAGTATTGAGCAGATATTGGAGGAAAACGATATAGACGCAGTACTGCCCACCATGGGTGGCCAAACAGCGCTCAACCTGGCCAAGGAAGCTGATGAGCTGGGGATATGGGAAAAATACAACGTCAGGCTGATAGGTGTGGACATCAAGGCTATTGATAAAGCCGAAGACCGGGAATTATTCAGGCAATGGATGATCAGGCTCGGCGTTCCTGTGGCCGAGGCGAGAACGGCTAATTCTTTACTGGAAGGAAAAGAGTTTGCACAGCAAATAGGCTTGCCTATCGTTATCCGTCCATCGTTTACACTCGGCGGCTCGGGTGGTGGTATTGTAATGCATAAAGAAGAGCTGGATGGCGCACTCGAAAGGGGCCTTACGGCATCGCCTATGCACGAGGTGCTGGTAGAAAGGGCCATGCTGGGCTGGAAAGAATTTGAGCTGGAGTTGTTGCGCGATATGAATGATAATGTAGTGATCATTTGTACGGTAGAGAATCTGGACCCCATGGGCATCCATACCGGCGACAGCATTACCGTAGCGCCTGCAATGACATTGAGCGACTCGGCATTCCAGCTCATGCGCAATACGGCTATAATGATGATGCGCGACCTCGGCAACTTTGCCGGTGGTTGCAATGTGCAGTTTGCCCTCAATCCTGAAACAGAAGAAATAATTGCTATCGAGATCAATCCGCGTGTGAGCCGTTCATCCGCGCTGGCATCAAAAGCCACAGGCTATCCTATTGCCAAGATCGCCGCAAAGCTGGCTATTGGTTATGCGCTCGATGAATTGAAGAACCAGATCACACAAACCACCTCGGCATACTTTGAGCCCGCGCTCGATTATGTGATCGTAAAAATGCCCCGTTGGAATTTTGATAAATTCAAGGGCGCAGATGATACACTTGGCCTGCAAATGAAATCAGTAGGAGAGGTAATGGCCATTGGCCGCACATTCACCGAAGCCCTGCAGAAAGCATGCCAGAGCCTGGAGAACAATGCTACCGGCCTGTCCTTCATCAGCGCCAGCAGGCTGCGTCCTGAAGAATTGATTGATTCATTGAAACGACCCACTTGGGACCGTATCTTCCGCATCAAGGAAGCAATGGCTGCGGGTGTATCTATAAAGACCATTCGCGAGCTAACACAAATAGACAGGTGGTTCCTGTACCAAATACAGGATATTGTGAACATGGAAGTAGAGATACGCCAATACAAGCACCTCGAAAAACTGCCCCATGAGTTGATGAAGCGCGCAAAACAAATGGGCTTTAGTGATGAGCAATTAGCAGAGCTGGTAAAAGACTGTACTGCCGAGGAAGTGTATGAGCATAGGAAGGCCGCAGGCATCACACGCGTCTTTAAGATGGTAGATACTTGTAGCGCCGAATTTGAAGCAAAGACCCCATACTATTACAGCACCTTTGAAAATGCCCCCGTATCCGGCGCGGCTACCATATTATCTAATGAGAGCCAGATCGGTAAAAAGAAGAAAGTTATAGTGCTGGGTTCAGGGCCTAACCGCATAGGGCAGGGCATTGAGTTCGATTATTGCTGCACCCATGGCCTTATGGCCATACGGGAGTGCGGCTACGAATCTATAATGGTGAATTGCAACCCTGAAACGGTTTCTACCGACTTTGATATTGCTGATAAGCTCTACTTCGAGCCTGTATACTGGGAGCACCTTTGGGAGATCATAGAGCATGAGCAGCCATACGGGGTGATCGTGCAATTGGGTGGCCAAACAGCCCTGAAACTGGCACAGCGCCTGCACGAAAAAGGAATAAAAATAATTGGCACTTCTTATGACAGCATGGATATTGCCGAAGACCGTGGCCGCTTCAGCGATACACTGAAGGAGTTGGGAATTCCTTATCCTAATTACGGCACCGCATACACTACCGATGAGGCTATAGAAGTGGCCAAAGAAGTAGGCTACCCGGTATTGGTACGCCCGTCTTATGTGCTGGGTGGCCAGCGTATGCGCATCGTTATCAACGACGAGGAACTGGAAAAAAGCGTAGTAAGCCTGCTCAAACACCTTCCCGGCAATAAGATACTCATAGATCATTTCCTTGACCGCTGCCAGGAGGCAGAAGTGGATGCCATATGCGATGGCGAGGAGGTGCATATCATGGGCATCATGGAGCATATAGAGCCGGCAGGCATTCACAGCGGCGACAGCCATGCCTTGTTACCTGTGTTCAACCTTGGCCCGCTGGTAGTGGAAGAAATGGCCGATATAGCCCGAAAAATAGCGCTGCGCCTGAACGTGAAAGGTCTGATCAATATACAATTCGCCATAAAAGACAGCAAAGTATTTGTGATAGAGGCCAACCCCCGTGCCAGCCGCACCACGCCATTCATTGCCAAGGCTTATGGCATACCCTACCTCAACATAGCCACAAAAGTGATGCTGGGCGCAATAAAGCTGAAAGACCTGAAGATAGAACAGAAACTGGATGGCTTTGCGGTGAAGGAACCAATTTTCAGCTTCAATAAATTCCCGAATGTAAACAAGGAATTAGGGCCGGAAATGAAAAGCACAGGCGAGGCCATACGCTTCATTAAAAACCTGCGCGACCCCTGGTTCCGCCAGTTGTATAAGGAGCGCAGTATGCACTTGAGTAAATAATTGCGAACTCCTGTATATATTTGCGTAAAATGATCTTTATGAAAAATATTTTACGTTCGCTTTTTGTGCTGCTCTGCGCAAGCACCGCCTTGCAGGCACAGATAATACTTAACTCCAGCGGGTATACTTCCGTATTAGGTGCGGATAGCCTTAAAGTAACGGATTCAGGCTCTGCTTTCCCGTCATTGGCAGCTATGGCAAACGGCATGTGGGATATGAGCGTGGTTACCGATTCTGTGCCGGTACACTTTCTGTACAAAGTAGCCGATGGCGCCTACAGCTATGCCGACAGCGCTGTGTATAACTTTGGCGGCTTTGGGTACCAGGGCAATGTGAATACCAGCATCACCAGCTCCGGTATTTTGGAATACGGCATCAATATTCAGCTGGTAGCTTATAGCATCGCAACAATAACTTCAGGCCCGAACGACAGTTTTATCATACTCGGGCAAAACATGCTCTACACCACGCCTCGCAAAAAGATCGCATTACCGGCCACCTATCATACTTCCTGGTCTTCGGCCTACAGCTCCGACCTTAATTTTCAGCTATCATTTCTTTCAGCCACCTATAACCACGCACCCGGCATCGTTAGGCAATACACCACTGAGAAAGACTCCGTAATAGGCTGGGGCCGCATGAGAGTGAAGGAAGAAGATGGCACCCCATCGCCTTACCAGTATGTGCTGCAGGTACAAACAATGATCATCCATACCGATAGCTTTTTTCTCAACGGCAGTGTGTTCAGTAATGCATTACTCACGTTCTTTCACCTTGCCGAGGGCCAGAAAGACACCACCTACGAGCAAAACTATTATCGCCCGGCAGAGGTTACAGCCCTCGCGCAAATAGATTTTAATGATTCCGCTTACACACAGCCCTACACAGCGACCACCCATGTGCAGCGCCTCCGCGATGCCACAGGTGTTGCAAGGGTATTTAGCAACAATACAGTAAAAGTATATCCTAACCCTGCTACAAATGGCAGCATCACCCTACAGCTGCCTTCCATACCCGGTATATGGTCATACGAGTTGATAGATATGAATGGCGGCAGTGCCGGATCAGGTTCCTTGTCCGCAAATGGTGGCCTGTCAAATGTTGTGCTTCCTTCATCCTTATCCGCCGGCATATACTACATAAAGGTGAGCAACAATGGCGCCCAGGTAAGCGTGCTGCCCTTAGAGATCGCGAGATAAGTTTTTAACTTCTGTATTGTAGTAATGCTTAACGTATCATTTCATGATGCTTTAAGCGTAATATTGTATCGCTTTTTAAACGTACTGAGCAATGCAAATAAAAAAACCACAAGATACAGTAGTAGTGATGTCTGAGTTGGTGTTGCCTAATGACACCAATACCCTCGGCAACCTTATGGGTGGCCGCCTGATGCACTGGATGGATATTGCAGCCGCTATAGCCTCGCAAAAGCATTGTAACTGTCCTGTTGTTACCGCATCTGTGGATAATGTGTCGTTTGCGCAGCCTATTAAATTAGGCAACCTGCTTACTATAGAGGCACGCCTTACGCGTGCCTTCCATACTTCTATGGAGGTGTACCTGCGGGTGTGGGGCGAAGACCTTTCGGCGCAATACAAATACCTTTCCAACGAAGCATATATGACCTTTGTCGCCCTCGACCCCAATGGCCGCCCGCGCAAAGTGCCAGACCTGATACCCGAAACAGAATCCGAGAAGGAAATGTATAATGGCGCACTGCGCCGCAGGCAGCTAAGGCTGATACTCGGCGGCAAAATGAGTACCGATGATGCCGGTGAATTAAGAGCGCTGTTTGTAAAACCATAAAATTATTCAAGACCCCCCTCAAGTAGATAAGATGATATTAGACCGCACAATAGAGCCCGCCATACATGATGCAGTAACATTTGATTACAAACTGCCTGCGATAGAAAAACAAGACCTGGACAATGGTGTACCCGTGTACTGGCTCAATGCCGGTGTGCAGGATGTGCTGCAGATAGACTGGATATTCAAAGCCGGCCTGTGGCAGGAGCAGAAGGCATCTGTAGCACAGGCCACAGCAGGCCTGCTGAAGAATGGCACACTCACCTATGCGGCAGAGCAGATCAACGCATCGCTCGAATTTTATGGCGCGCAGTTGAAAGTGTCTGCAGGCAACGACTTCACCACGGTCACACTTTACTCGCTTACCAAGCACCTCCCCGCGTTGCTGCCCATAGTGCGCGAAGTGCTGCTGGAGGCTACCTTCCCGGAGCATGAATTGCAGATATACAAGCAGAACTCCGTACAGCGTTTGCTCATTAACCTGCGCCAGTGCGAGTTTGTTGCTAACCAGCGGATAGATGCTTTGCTTTTCGGCGAGAGCCACCCGTATGGCCGCTTCTCCAAAAAAGAAAATATCGAAGCCCTCCACCGCGAAGACCTCATAGCTTTCCATAAAACCAATTATAATCTTGCTGATGCCCGTATCTTCATGGCCGGCCAGGTGGGCGATAAAGAAGTAAAATGCCTCAACGAATTTTTTGGAAATATCGTTTCAGAAAAAGCTGTTGCCAACACAAGCATCTATCAATTGCCTACTATTACACAACGTGTACACAACATAGCCAATGATGCTAATGGTGTGCAGGGTGCTATACGTATTGGCCGCTCATTCCCTAATCGCCACCATCCTGATTACTCACCATTCGTAGTGCTCAATACCCTCTTTGGTGGCTACTTTGGCTCGCGCCTTATGAGTAACATCCGCGAAGACAAGGGCTATACTTATGGGATCTACAGTTCCTTATCTCCCGAGCTGAACGGCGGCTCCTTCATCATACACACAGAAACTGGCCGCGATGTGGTAGAGAAGGCCATAAAGGAAATATACCACGAAATGGATCTGCTGTGCAACGAAGCTGCTACCGAAGATGAGCTGCTGCTCGTAAAGAACTACCTCCTCGGCGGTCTCCTCGGCGACCTGGACGGTCCTTTCTCTATACTGCAACGCTGGAGAACGCTTATACTCAATGGCTTCACCGAGGATTATTTCAACAACAACATACGCATCTACAAAAGCGTCACCCCTTCTGATCTGCAGGCCCTCGCTCAAAAATATTTTAACCCCAAGGAATATTACGAAGTGGTAGTGATCTGATCACTACCACTTAATTTTTTCTTCATCAGCACATCTGTCTGCATATCATTCCCCAGCAGGAAGTCGTGCGATCCAAACAGTTCGAAACCCAGGCGTTCATAAAAGCGTATCGCGCCGGGGTTATGTTCCCACACGCCGAGCCAAAGTATATCATAGCCGCCTTGTACGGCAAATGCTATGCAGTGATCCATAAGCACAGCGCCTATCTTTTTATTGTGGTATGCCTGCAGCACATAAATACGCTCTATCTCTACAGGGTTTGTGTCCGCAAGCTCTTCGGGTATATCAGCTACACGCATTTTGGCATAGCCTACAGCTCGCTCAAGGTCTCTCACCATAAAGAAATAGTTGCTCTTGTCATTCAGTTCTGCGCTTAGCCTTTCGTGGCTCATTTCTTCGGCCAGGTACTTATCCATATCCTCTTTAGTGTTGGCCGGGCCAAATGCGTCACGGAAAGTAGTGATGCTCAGCTGCACCAGGGTATGAATATCCTGTATGCCTGCTCTATGAATAGTTAGCTGCTTGATCATAACCAAATGAATAGCGGCAAAGTTAATAAACTATTAAAGTACCTACACCCCAAACCATTACAGGGAGCCGTTCGTAAAAAAAGCCGTATTTTTATAACACACCATGCGCACACTTACACTCATTACCATCGCCATAGGCGCACTTTTTTTCGCAAGTTGCGGCAACAGCAATAAGCCCACCAACGACACTACTCCCGACCACAAAAACAACCCCTACTATTCACGTACGGATACTACGCATCTGCATGTAAGCAATACCGACTGGAAGCGCATCCTGCCCGCAGATGTATATGACATCGCCCGCGCAAAAGGCACCGAATCAGCCTACTCCGGCAAGTACTGGAAATCTGATACAAAGGGTATGTATTACTGCGCCGTATGCGGAAATCCGTTGTTCCGGTCTGATGCCAAGTTTGCGAGCAGCTGTGGTTGGCCCAGTTTTTTCGAGTCTATAAAACCAAACAGTGTGCGCTACGAATCTGATGATACCCACGGCATGAGCCGCACAGAAGTACTGTGTGGCCGCTGCGACTCGCACCTGGGGCATATATTTGATGATGGCCCGCCGCCCACGTATAAGCGCTTCTGCATGAACTCTGCTGTGCTGGAATTTGAGCCGGATGCAAAGCAGTAAGTCATTCTTTTTTCAAATCGCTTATCATTTTAGCGCATTAAAATATTCACTCATTTTATGCCGGTGCACAGCACTTTTCACTTCGCGCCACGGCACTTTGCCATAGCAATAATATGCGCATGTTCATTGCGTAGAAATTCAAGCAACTAATACACGTTATCCACAGAAAAAAGTTTTATGATAGCGCGCTTTTCGCGCTGTCATAGGCACGTATGCGTCTGTCATAGATCTTCAAATTGCTGCTTTCAAAAATGCGCTTCACCTTTGTGTTATGAAAGGCATTTTTAGCCTCCATATCTATAACACCTATCAAAATGCAGGAAGAAAATAAGTACAATGACCGTAAAGAATGGGCGCACATGCTGTATACGAAGCATGATAACTCCATCAGTGAAATAGCGGCCACCACAGGTGCCGATGAAGCCACTATACGCCACTGGATACAAAGCGATGCGTGGGACGGCGTGAAGCGCTCACTGCTCACCTCGCGGAACAACCAGCTGAGGCTGCTATACGACTTGCTCGAAAAGCTGAATAAAGAAGCAAAGGAAGAAGGCAATATAACCTCTAAAAATGTAGACCATATACTCAAATATACTGCCTCAATAAAAAACCTGGAGACAACATTGCCTATTTCTACCATCATTGAAGTAGCAGAGTTGTTCACCACGTGGCTGCTGAAAAAAGACCTGGAGCTTACTAAAACGGTCACTATCCAATTGAATGCTTTCATCAAACAGCGCGTTGCCGCCAATGTCTGGCTGTAGTTATTGGAAAGTGACCGAGTGAAAAGTAAAAGTTCTTTATAAGCCCGCAGTGTATGACAGAGAAGCAATCAATGGCTCATTGGGATGAGCATGTAAAACAAATATTAGAGTCCACATCTATTGACAGTGAAGAAACAGAAGGAGACCGCATAAAAAGAATAGCCCGGCTGGAGGCCGATCCCGAAGAATGGTTCAGGTACTATTTCCCACGATACAGTTATGCGCCGCCTGCATCATTTCATAAAGAAGCTACTATGCGGGTGCTGCAACATACGGAGTGGTACGAGGTGCGTCTCTGGAGCCGCGAATTAGCCAAGAGTACCCGCACCATGATGGAGGTAATGTACCTGGCGCTGGCAGGTCACATACCCGAAGATAATAAAAACAAAAGGGTATTGCCCGGCAGGCTGCATAAGCGTTACATACTGATGGTAAGCAACAGCCTGGATAATGCCGCGCGCCTGCTGATGCCTTATCGCGCCAACCTGCAATACAACCAGCGCATTATACAAGACTACGGTGTACAGGAAAACG
>CAIVKT010000178.1 GCA_903906615.1 uncultured Bacteroidota bacterium
TCCTTTATCTTCTTTGGCCCGTATCCCGACTTCTTCAGTTCGCCGAATGTGCTTATTTTAGGTTGCTCCATTTTTTTATTCTTTTAATGCTTAGTTTTTATGATCAATATCCTTCGTCTTTGCCTTTATCGTCTTCCTGGCTTTTTTTCTTTTCTTCTTCCTGTGTTGATTTCTGTGCGGTGCTGCCTACGAGCCCTTTTTCCAGTATTTCATCGAGTTCCATTACCCGCTTATCCGGTATGTCCACCTGCTTCATCTCCACATCATAGCCGCTCTGGCTTTCATTATTAAGCCAGGAGCCTGTGTACATTTTATTGATCAGTTCCAGCTCCATTACACCCACAGGCGGGTCATCTTCCATGATCCATTTGCCATCGGTGCTGCGGGTGATGTTCAGCTTCACGTAGCTCTTCTGGTCGCCAAATTTATAGAGGCCATCATAGGATGAGACCTTGCCGGAGCGGAGGTCTTTCTGGTAACGTACAAACAGCTTTACGGGTATCTCATCGTCAAACTTGCCTTCGTAATACTTACGCTCCACTACTTCCCGCCTTGGTTTCACAGAGTCTTCATCAATAGGGGTAGCGGTGAGTATATCTTTTTTGATGAGGCTGTCGGCAAGGGCCTTGCGGGTGCTGTCGTCGAGTGTGGTGTCTTTGTTTTTTGCGAGCCAGTCGTAGTATTTCTTTTCTTCGGTTTCTTTGAAGAGGTACTGGTCTATAGTAGAGGCTTCGAGTATATTGAGCACCTGGCCGCCAAAGAAGTAGCCCTGTATCTTCTGTATCTCGGTGATGGTGATGCAAAAGGTGCTGCGCCCCAGCATATCGCGCACAAATATGTAGCCCTTAAAACGCTCGGGGGCCACATGGTCATAGCCTATGAGCTTTCGGGTAGGCTCTTCCTTGCTCAGTTCGTAGCGTTGCAGTACGATGCTGTTCCAGTGTATGCCGGAGTCTTCGCCCTTCTGCAATACCTGCTCGAACTTGGCAATGATGGAGTGGTTGTAATAAGGATCAAACTCCAGCAGGCCTTGCGGATGCTCTTTGAGGTGCTCTAATTCCTGCTGCGCCTGGGGGGAATGATCAGGGTTGTGCAGCACATAAGACCACAGGGTATCGAACGGTGGAAAGAGGTAGAAGTAATCGAGGGAGTCTTTATTGCTGAGACAACCTAACACATTGGTCATCAGTCCCACCTCGGTTCTTGGCAGGCCACGGCTCCTGTGTTTATATCCGTAGGAGTGCAGCGAGGCTATGAGTAAAATGAGAATGAGAAAATACTTCATGAGTTGATTAGGAACCAATAAAGTTAGGCATTTTACCCGTATTGATGATACGATATGCTTATAGGGGTATAAAGGCGGCAAATCCGGCTATTCGGCACCGCTGGTAAGTTCAAAAACCCGCCCGGCAGGGCGGGCTACGATGGCTTTATCGCCGAGTTCCACTATCGGGCGTTCTATAAGTATGGGGTTTTCGGCAAGTATAATGAGCCAGTCCTTGTTAGGTTGGGTTTAGTGTTGTTACTGGTGTTGAATTACCGGTCCGGCACGAGGTGGTCAGTGGCAAGCCCAGCCCCTACCGCGAATATCATTATTATTTTGTCCTATCGTTACGTTTTTGCCGTATTTTAAACTGCCATTTCCTTTACATCATCAGCGATCACCAGGCGGCCGGCAGTCTTGGCTTTGATCTCTTCTATGGTAACGCCGGGAGCATATTCCAGGCACTTAAAGCCATCGGGGGTAATGTCAAACACACCGAGGTCGGTTACTACTTTTTTGATGCAGCCAATGCCGGTGAGGGGCAAGGTGCATTTTGGCAGCAACTTGCTCTCGCCCTTGGGGTTGGTGTGCTGCATGGCCACGATGATGTTCTTTGCTGCGGCTACGAGGTCCATAGCGCCACCCATGCCCTTTACCAGCTTCTTGGGTATCTTCCAGTTGGCTATGTCGCCATTGTCGGCTACTTCCATGGCGCCGAGTACGGTGAGGTCTACCTTGCCTGCACGTATCATACCGAAGCTCATGGCGCTGTCGAAAAAGGCAGAGCCGGGTACCGTGGTCACGGTTTGCTTACCTGCATTGATGAGGTCGGCATCTTCTTCGCCTTC
Organism: uncultured Bacteroidota bacterium; assembly: GCA_903906615.1. Lineage (GTDB taxonomy): Bacteria > Bacteroidota > Bacteroidia > Chitinophagales > Chitinophagaceae > Nemorincola. Next base: position 2,113 of record CAIVKT010000178.1, read on the forward strand.
AAAAGGGAATGGGCCCATACCCAGCAGGCCGTTCTCGCTTTGCAGCACTACGTTCACGCCTTGCGGAATGTAGTTGGCCACCAGTGTGGGTATGCCTATGCCGAGGTTCACGTAAAAGCCATCCTGCAGCTCCTGTGCTATGCGTTTTGCTATTTGTTCTTTAGTAAGTGCCATTTTATTAATGTGCTAATGTGGGAATGTGATGAATGTGGGTACTCATTTGAATTGATCGTTTTTTGCCAAAGAAATATTGAGGTAGTGTGGGCACATTTTTCACATTGCCGCATTCTATCACATCCTCTTCCTGACGGTGCGATTCTCAATGCGTTTCTCATAATTCTTGCCCTCGAATATGCGATGCACATAGATGCCCGGCACGTGAATATAGTTCGGATCCAGCTCGCCGGCGGGTACGAGGTGCTCTACCTCGGCAATGGTGATCTTACCTGCCATGGCCATCATAGGGCTGAAGTTGCGCGCTGTGCCTTTAAAGATGAGGTTGCCCATAGTATCGCCCTTCCAGGCTTTTACTATCGCGAAGTCGGCATCGAAGGCTTCTTCCAGCAGGTAGTCTTTGCCGTTGAAGTTGCGTACTTCCTTACCTTCTGCCACTTCTGTGCCTATGCCTGCCAGCAGAAAGACAGCGGGCATACCATAGCCAGCGGCCATGCAGCGGGTAGCCAGTGTGCCTTGTGGTATAAGGTCCACCTCCAGCTCGCCACTGAGCAACTGGCGCTCAAACTCAGCGTTCTCACCCACGTAGGAGGCGATCATTTTCTTCACCTGCCTGCCTTGCAGCATCAGCCCGATACCGAAGTCGTCCACACCGGCATTATTAGAGATGCAAGTGAGGTTATTGATACCCTTCTTTACTATGGCCGAGATGCAATTTTCCGGTATACCGCACAGCCCGAAACCGCCCAGCATAAGCGTGGCACCTGATGGTATATCCTTTATGGCCTCTTCGGCGCCGGCAACTACTTTATTCATTGAATTGGAATTTGGGTGCTAAAATACATGATTATTAAGAGAGAAGTACATCAGGTGATTACCATATATCGTCATCTTCCTTCTTGGGGGTATATATCTCCTGGCCGGGCTTTAGTTTTACTTGTTTCACCAGCTTTCCTTTATGGTAGTAGGTTACTGTGTCATTGTGGTCGTAGTCAATGACCATATCATCGGATATTTTGATGATGCGGTTGCCGGAGAATTTGTATTCCGTCATTTCTTTGTAGGTATGACCTTCAAAATTGGTGAATATATGGTGGGTGAAGCTATCCCTCCTTGGGTCATTAAGATCATCGAAACCTTTTACCCGGTGGGGTATCCCATTTTTATCTATCAACCACAACCACCAGGAGATAGGCCCATGGCCCCCATGATTCCAGCCATTTTCTACGTAGGATAGATCGTTGATACCATCGCCGTTCCAGTCTCTGTATCTGAATGCGAAATCGCTCACCATCGTGGAGTCTTCCAGTACTTTAACCCATTTATCCTGCCCGGTCTTTTTATAGACGATCATCCGGGCAAAAGGGTGGTAGTCTTTATCGGCAATATCATAGAAAACAACTGCGTGGATCTGTGTTTTGGAAAAAATATGGCCTGCGTGAATAAAGTTGTAGTAATTATCCGGCCCTCCGAATCCCTGGTCTTCGAAAGAAATATCTGTGTCGAAAGTCGTCTGTGTTTTGTTGCGCTCAAAGAAGGCAAGTAATGGAGCGAGATGCGCCGCAAAGTCGGGCGTATCGGGGTATTTGATATGCTGGTCGGTAGTGTCTTTTATGCTTGCCGCTTTGGTAGGTACACGTGTGCTGTTGTTGCAACTGATGACCAGCAATATGAGTAAACACAGGCAACATGCTATCTTTTTCATCCTATTTATATTTTCTCAGATCCACAATAACTGAGTCACTCATTGGTTTTTCATCAGATCCGTAGTCGTAGACCAATTTAAGTTCTCCGCCGGACAGACTAACTTTAGTAAATTGATATTCCGGATGGATCGGTTTGATCTCGTCAAATCTTTTGCCCACCAAAGGGATTGGCGGGACCATTTTTTTGTTATCATCAATAAAATCTAACGTCAGAGATAAAGAAGCGGTATCATTGGAAAAGTAAACGATAAAGTCCATTAAGGAGTCATCGTGATCGTAAATCAGTTCGTTGAAACTGCGTAGTAATTTGCCGTTATTTTTGTCGATCAAGTTGAAACCACAAGACCCATTAGCCGGACAACCAAATCTGAAAAGCAACGAATTTTTAAATTCCTTCGCCAGATAGTACCCTAACCTATAAGTATATCCCCACAATTCGTGAAACTCAGTATCACGCATGGAGTAGATGATCTTTTTATGTCCGTTTATGTTTTCAAGAGTAAGCCATGTGGAATCGCAATTGAATTGATAGTAGAGTTTTGACTGGTTTCTGAATACTGTTGTTTCACAAGAAATACTTTCTTCTATCAACGGATTGCTTTGGCAATCGCATATCTTCTTTTGTGCAAAGAGAAATGAACAATTGAACAGACAAAGAAGCAGGAGGATATATTTCATTTTACAGCGAACAAAGTTAAAAGTGTATGGTCCTGCCTTTAAGGAATTCTCAGGGGAAATATTTATAAATATCTTTTCTGCCCATAAAGCGAAGTAAAATGAGCGTTTCATTATCAACCTTCAACCCTATGCGATAGTCGCCAATACGAATGCGGTAATAACTATCATTAGCATTTAGTTTTTTAAGTTTCGGTATGTCAGATAATTTTTGGTAGGTTTTAAGGGAATTAATGATCGCAAGAACCTTAATTGCCAGTTCCTGGTTCTTCACTTTAGCAATGTCTTTCTCAAAAGATTTTTGGACTTCTATTTTCATTTACCGGAAGCTATTTTTGCGAGGTGTGCTTCAACGTTGGTAAGGCTTCCTTTGCCGGATAACTCTGCTTCTTTCAGTGCAGCAATAAATGCTACGTCTTCCATTTCTTTTGATGAATAAGAAGAAACATCTTTGCGCATTTTTTTCAGTAAATTCAAAAAGAAAGTAGTTTCGGTTTTATCTTTGGTTGGGATTACGATGTAGTCCATATATTGTTTTGTATAGTATTGTAAAGATAACGAAAAAGGAAACCAGAACCTACCAACATGTCTAAAAAGAACACTACCCGCCCAGATGGCCTTGCCTATTCTACCAATAAGGAGTTCTTCAACGACTTCCCGGAGGAGGAAAGCATGGAAACCTTGCCCAAGGAAAAACAAAAGCTGCGGGTGAAGCTGGATACCAAGCAGCGCGCGGGCAAGGTAGTGACGCTGGTGGATGGCTTCAGTGGCACCAACGACGACCGGGAGGCCCTGGGCAAGCAGCTAAAGACCAAGTGCGGTGCCGGTGGCAGCGCAAAAGACGGCTTTATCATCATACAGGGCGATTATAGAGAAAAGGTTATTGCCTGGCTGAAGGATTGGGGCTACACGCTGACGAAATGATAAAGTAAAAATTAAAAAGTAAAATAATCCTCAATTTGAGCAATGGATATAGTAGCATTAAGGCAAGAGTTGCATAAGTATATCAATGATGCTGACGAAGAGCAATTATTAAGGTTATATACCTTTATTAGTGACAATGATCAAGCGGAAGATATATATACTGATGAGCTTATGAAAGAATTGTATCAACGGCGAGAAGACCACCGGAGTGGCAAATCAGAATCATTTACAGCACAGGAATCGCTGGATATGATCAGGAAAATGAAGAAACCATAATATTTTCTTTTTCCTTTCTCGCTTTTCTTATTTTTGCGCGACTTTAGGCGATCAATTTACTTTTTACATTTATGCTGAACGATATAAAAATACTCAACGAGAAAGACACCCGTAGTGGTTTCGGGGAAGGGATACTGGAAGCAGGCCGCCGCAACCCTAATGTGGTAGCGCTTACTGCCGACCTTGCAGGGTCGCTGAAGCTGAATGACTTTATGAAGGAATTCCCTGATCGTTTTATACAGTGCGGCATTGCCGAGGCCAATATGATCGGCGTGGCCGCCGGCCTTACTATTGGCGGCAAAATACCTTTTACCACTACGTTTGCCAATTTCTCCACCTCGCGCGTGTATGACCAGGTGCGCCAGAGTGTGGCCTATAGCGGCAAGAATGTAAAAATATGCGCTTCACATGCCGGCCTTACGCTGGGCGAAGATGGCGCTACACACCAGGTATTGGAAGACATAGGCATGATGAAAATGTTGCCGGGCATGGCAGTAGTTGTGCCCTGCGATTTTAACCAGACGAAGGCGGCTACAATAGCTATAGCCGAGTATGAAGGACCTGTATACCTGCGGTTTGGCCGCCCTAAGTGGCCTAACTTTACTGCGGCAGACCAGAAGTTTGAGCTGGGCAAGGCACAGGTGCTTGCAGAAGGTACCGACATCAGCATTATAGCCTGCGGGCATATGGTGTGGCTGGCAGTAGAAGCGGCTAAGGAGCTTGCTGAAAAAGGTATTTCTGTGGACCTCATCAATATGCACACCATAAAGCCGCTCGATGAAGCGGCGATCATCAAATCGCTAAGCAAAACGGGCTGCGTGGTAACGGCAGAAGAACACCAGGTAAATGGTGGCCTTGGCGACAGCGTAGCCAATGTGGCGGCCCGCTATTGCCCTGTGCCACATGAGTATGTGGCTGTGATGGACACCTTTGGCGAAAGCGGCACACCTATGCAGCTGATGGAAAAATACGGCCTTACGAAGAAAAACATTATAGCTGCTGCTGAAAAAGCGCTGGCGAGGAAGAACTAAGCCGCCCATGAGAGCTGCTGCATTTTTCTTCGGACTACTGTTACTGGCAACCTCCTGCAGGCAGCCTAAAGAGCTTGTGTACGAGGGTATAGATAAGGTGACGGTAAACCAGTCTGTGATCTCCGTAAATGTGCGGATGTACAATCCTAACCACTACAAGCTGAAAATGAAGAATGCCGACCTGAGTGTGCTGCTCAATGGCGCTGTGATCGGCAAGATGGAAGCGGCAGATAACCTGGAGATAGCACGGCAGGATACCTTTACACTACCCGTGGCGCTGCATGTGGAACTGGCCAAATCATTGCCCAATGCCATGCAGCTACTCTTCAACAGTGAGGTGAACATACAACTGACCGGGAATGTGAAAGCGGGCCGCCATGGCGTGTTTGTGAATGTGCCGGTAAACTACGAAGGCAAGTACGACCTTAAAAATCTTATCAATCAGTAAGGAATCAGAACTTATTTTTCCACATCATACTTTCAACAGGCTTATTGGTACGGCCATTGTATTTTGCGCTGGCCTTACTGTTGTATTTGTTGATCACCTCGCCCTCGGCAGGGAAGTAAATAAGCTGGCCTATGGGCATACCTGCATATACACGCACCGGTTGCACGCAAGATATTTCCAGTGTCCAGGCATTGCAGAAGCCCACATCGCCTTTACCTGCCGTGGCGTGAATATCAATGCCCAGCCTGCCTGTAGATGATTTACCTTCTAAGAAGGGCACATGGGCATGTGTTTCGGTATATTCTTCCGTAACGCCGAGGTACAGCGTGCCGGGTTGTAATACATAACCTTCTTCGGATATCTCGAAGTGCGAGATCTGGTTGTGCTTGCGGGCATCGAGCATAGTATCGTTGTACACGGCAAGATATTTACCAAGATGCACATCATAAGAATTGGAGCCGAGGTTAGAGCGGTCGTAAGGCTCAATAACGATAGTGCCTTTTTCTATTTCTTCGAGTATGCGTGAGTCAGAGAGGATCATGGAGCAAATATATAATAAACATTATCTCCTCCCCAAAGGGGTTAATAACATTTTTTACACAAGATATTTTAATAGAAAATTAATAAAAACATATTTATTCGATCTATTCGCCACAACATCTTGTATTTATGCAGCATATTTTTGGCAATAACATTCATTTAACGTAAGTTTATCTTTCTATTTTCCTTATACTTTGATTTTTGCTGTTGGCAGCGTCGAAAAACAAGGAGATGATAGAAGGAATTAATATCCAAAAACGCCTGAAAAACATAGTTATAAATATGCCGAAGAGAATAGGCGCTTACTATAAAGCCTTCTTTTTATTCGTGGTTATCTTCTTTTCGGCTTTTCAGTCGTACGCCTCGCATATTTTTGGTATCGATCTTTATTACACCTGGGTTTCCGGGAATACCTATACGATACACCTGGTTGTTTACGGCGATTGCTCCGGTGCGGCATTTCCCAATTTATCTACCTCGGTTCCTGTTATCAATGTGTATAACGGGCCTACCTTCATCAATTCTGTATCGCTAGCTATACAGGCCCCAACAGCGGGTGTAGAGGTAACGCCTGTGTGCCCGGCAGATGTGAGCAATACCACCTGCACCAACCTTGCCAACCCGATACCCGGAGTGAAAAAATTTGTATACAGCGCTAATGTAACGCTGTCAGGTACATCTGTAGACTGGCGGTTTTTGTTCCAGGGGGTTATGGGTACCAGCTCGGCTGGCAGGAGCAACAGTATCACCAACATAGTGATCCCCGGCATAGGCTCTACCATACAGCTGGTGGACACGCTGAATAACACCACGTTCAATAATTCGAGCGCAGTATATACTACTATCCCTACGCCGTTCTTTTGCCTTGATATACCTGCGAACTTCAACCCGGGCGCTGTAGACCCCAATGGCGACAGTCTTGTGTTCAACCTGGTTCCGGGTGTAGATGCCAATACGGGCAGCAATGTAACCTACATCGCCCCCAGTACGGCTACGGCGCCATTGACCACCGCAGCAGGCTCATTTTCCTTCAGTAGTGTTACGGGGCAGCTGGCATTTAATCCGAATGCGATACAGAAGTCGCTGGTGGTGTATAATGTGGAGGAATATAGCGGTGGCGTACTCCGCGGCACCACGCAGCGCGAGATGACCGTTGTGGTTATCACCCCGTGCTCTGATATACCACCTACCGGAAGTATGAGCAGCGCCAGCGCAGGCACGCTTACATCACCCACATCGCTCAACATATGCAATGCTGTAGGGCCATTCACCTTCGACATCAACCCGACCGACCCCGACCATAATAATATAACCATGACCGTGGCCGGCCTGCCCACGGGCGCTACCTTTAATATTGTAGGTAATGGCACACTGGCACCCACTGGTACATTTGCATGGTCTACTACCGGCGTGACGCCCGGCACTTATATCTTCTACATCACCTACCAGGATGACGGCTGCCCGCTCTCCGGCAAGCAAACGATAGCGTATACCATTACTGTGCTGCCAATGCCTACGGAGGCATATGCACCTGTATCGGCAGCCACCTGCGTGGCCAAGGCTGTATTTCATGTAACGCCCGGCGGCTCGGCTTCGCCATGGGTACTTAAAGTGATCAATGGCGGCACTACGATACAAACAATACCAGGTATTACAGGTATGGTCACAGACAGTTTATCGCCGGGTACCTATACCCTTCGGATGATCAACCCGGATGGCTGCTATGTTGATACGGCGATCACTATCGTAGCGCCGGTATTACCGGTGCCGTCTGTTACTACCACCCCACCACTGTGCCCCGGCGGCGCTACCGGCACGGCTACCATCACGGCTACCGGCGGATTGCCGAGCTATACGTATGCTATCGGTTCAGGCGCTTATGGCACATCCGGCGCGTTTACGGGCCTTACTCCGGGCACTTATGTACTGCATGTGAAAGACGCTAACAGTTGTGAAAAGGACACCACGATCACGGTGCCGGATGCCACACCTATACTATCCCACTTTGAGATACATAAGCCGTTTTGCGACACATTTAATAATGGGTATGTGATCGTTACTGCATACAACAGCGTATCGCCATACACCTATGCCATAGGCAGCAGCGCCTATTCGGCCACAGATACATTTAGCCGCCTGGGCGTGGGAACATATACCTTCCACATTAAGAATGCCAACGGATGTATTGTAGATACCACGATAGCCCTTGTTGATTCGGAGACACTTGAAGCGACGATAGCCATAGTGCCTATCCTTTGTAATGGCGGTACTGCGGCTGTTACCATATCGGGGGCAGACGGTTTTGGTACGCCGTATACCTATGCAGAAAGCAGCAGTTCTTTTGGTTCATCCGGGGTATTTACAGTAACTGCGGGTACCTACACTTTTCATGTGCATGATGCAGAGGTTTGCTTTTTTGACACCACGCTCACCATCACACAGCCTACGCCTGTTACCATCACACCTGTGATTACCAATGTACTGTGCAATGGCGGTGCTACAGGTTCAGTTATCATTATTGCAGCGGGAGGCACTCCTGCTTATACGTACAGTATTGCCGGTGGCGCATATGGCACTTCGTCCGGGTTTACCGGGCTATCAGCCGGGCCGGAAATTATTTCTGTAGAGGACAATAACGGCTGCATCTATTCGCAGACAGTAAATGTTACGCAGCCTACAGCTATTGTTATTGATTCGGTATCATTACATCAACCTTTGTGCAATGGGGCGGCAAACGGCTCTATGAGCGTGTATGCGCACGGTGGCACAGGTGTATATAACTATGCACTCAGTGCGGGCGCATATGGTACTGCCAGAACTTTCACTACGCTTGCGGCAGGCACCTATGTGGTGCATGTGCGTGATGCCAATGGCTGCATCAAAGATACTACAGTGACCCTGGCGCAGCCATCGGTTTTGGTGCCATCTGCACTTGTGCGGCCTTCTGTGTGCCATACCCTGGCTAATGGCAAGGTAACCTTATCGGCATCGGGCGGCACACCAAGTTATACTTATGCCATGGGCACGGGGGCGTACAGCACTACGGCATTGTTCTCGCCGTTGGCTGCGGGTGCCTATACCTTTCATGTGAAGGATGCTAATGGTTGCGTAAGCGATACGTCCATAACAGTCACCGATTCGCTGCTTGTTTCTTCGCTGCTCACCATTACGCCTGCCGCCTGCTATCACCAGGCCAGCGGCGCTGTGACAGCCACAGGTACCGGCGGCGCATCGCCCTATACCTACTCGATGGGCACGGGTATATATGGTACATCAGGTACTTATATCGGCCTGTCAGCGGGCACAGACACCATTCATATCAAAGATGTGAACGGCTGCAAGGCAGATACTATAATCACTATTTCGCAGCCCACTAAAATAGAGAAGGCCATTATCATTACTACACCTTCTTGCTACGGCTATGCTAATGGCGCTGTAGGGATAACGGTGACAGGTGGTACGCCGTCGTATACTTATTCGTTCGACAACAGCGCGTTTACTGCTACTGCTACTTTTAGCGGCCTTGCAGCCGGTACAGACTCTATACTGGTAAAAGACGCACA
>CAIVKT010000179.1 GCA_903906615.1 uncultured Bacteroidota bacterium
CCTCACGGGCAGTTCTTTTGTTGATGAAAGCATGATATCGGGCGAACCAATACCAGTTGAGAAAACTGTCGGTAATAAAGTTTTGGCCGGAACAATAAACCAGAAAGGAAGCATCACCATCAAGGCCGAAAAAATAGGCACAGAAACACTATTGGCTGCCATAATTAAAACCGTGCAGGAAGCCCAGGGCAGCAAAGCACCGGTGCAAAAACAGGTGGATAAAATAGCTGCGATATTTGTGCCTGTGGTTATCGGGATAGCTTTGCTTAGTCTTGTGGTATGGATAATTGCCGGAGGAACCAATGGTTTTACACATGGATTGCTGGCAATGGTTACGGTATTTGCGATAGCCTGCCCCTGTGCATTGGGATTGGCCACGCCGACTGCATTGATAGCAGGTATGGGCAAGGGCGCAGAAAATGGCATACTGATCAAAGACGCAGAAAGCCTGGAAACCGCGCATAAGATCAATGCTATTGTACTCGATAAGACAGGAACGATAACAGAAGGCCATCCCGAGGTAACGAGTTTGCAATGGGCATCCGGAATAGATCACCAGAAACTATCGGCCGTTCTATACGGGCTGGAGCAGGGATCTGAACATCCGCTTGCCGCCGCCATTTCACGATATTTAAAACAAAAAAGGCGTTACACCTGCACCTGTTACTATGTTCAGCAGCATCACCGGTGGTGGTGTTACCGCGCTGCATGATAAAGCTATATTCTTTGCGGGGAGCAATAAGTTCATAGAATCTATGAACATTACCATACCCGCTGACCTCAAAGAATCAGCACAAGCTGCGGCTGAAAAAGCGAACACCATTATCTGGTTTACAGATCACTCCAAAGCGTTAGGATTAGTAGCGATCACAGACAAAATAAAACCATCATCTGCTACTGCTATAGCACGTTTGCAGCAAATGGGCATAGAGGCTTACATGCTCACCGGGGATAACGAACAAGCCGCAAAAGTGATGGCGCAGGAAGCGGGCATAAAAAATTATAAAGCGGAAACATCGCCTGCAGATAAAGCGAAGTTTGTGAAAGAATTGCAGCAGCAGGGAAAGATAGTGGCCATGGTGGGGGATGGCATTAATGACAGCGAAGCGCTGGCTGTGGCAGACATCAGCATTGCTATGGGAAAGGGTACTGACATAGCCATGGATGTGGCTAAGATGACCCTCATTTCCTCCGACCTGAATCACATTCCCAATGCTATATTCCTTTCGCGAAAAACGGTGAAGATCATCCATCAAAATCTTTTTTGGGCGTTCGTGTACAATGTCATTGGCATACCGTTGGCTGCCGGAATTCTATACCCTGTGAATGGTTTTTTACTGAACCCGATGATAGCCGGAGCCGCTATGGCGATGAGCTCGGTATCTGTTGTGAGCAATAGCCTTCGCCTGAAATGGGGGAAGTTGTGATTTTTTTAAACCACCCAAACCCTTTGGTGGTCAGCGTTTTACGCCGCATTTAATGATCGTTGTAAAATTATTTTTAAAAATAAATTTGGAAAATAGATTTTGCTGCTATTACCTTTGCACCAGTTCTTTACAATCACTTATCAAGAAAGGCAGAGGGTCATGGCCCTGTGAAGCCTTAGCAACCTCTCCGGGTGCAAATTCGGAAACTGGTGCTAATTCCATCCTAACATAATCGTTGGGAGAGATAAGTCAGACGCAATAGTTGCTGATCTTCGCTGTGGCGATTTCAAATAACTCAAGCTCCTCTGATTTATCGGTGGAGCTTTTTTATTGTACCTACTCGAGGAGGGACAATGAAAGAGTACTACCGATGATCTTTTTTGGTAAGTGGTGATATGGGATTTTTATTCTTTAACCACGTAAAAACCAAAGCAAAATGAGCAACGCAACACAACTGATACACAGCATACCGGTAGATCCGCTGACAGGTTCCATTTCCGTACCCATATACCAGACATCCACGTTTGTACAAGACGCACCCGGCGAGCATAAAGGCTACGACTATGCGCGCAGCAACAACCCTACGAGAGCTGTACTGGAAAAAATTATTGCAGAGCTGGAAGACGGCGCAGCGGGCTATGCCTTTGCCAGCGGCCTGGCAGCCATAGACGCAGTAGTGAAACTGCTGGAAAGCGGCGATGAGATACTGGCTGTGGATGATATTTATGGAGGTGCCTTTCGCCTGTTCACACACATCTATGCGAAGTTTGGCATAACGGTGAACTACGTAGATACTACCGATGTGGTGAATGTAGTAGATGCCATAACGCCAAAGACAAAGCTGGTATGGCTGGAAACCCCTACCAACCCTACACTAAAGATCAGCGACATAGAAGCAATAGCGAAGGTGGCCAAACAGAACGGCTCATGGCTGTGTGTGGATAATACCTTTGCCTCCCCTGCCCTACAGCAGCCTATTAACCTGGGCGCCGACATAGTAGTGCATAGCGCTACCAAGTACCTGGGCGGCCATAGCGACCTGATAGCGGGCCTGGTAGTAACCAAGACACAGGAGCTTGGCGACAAGATAAAATTCATACAGAATGCTAGCGGGGCTATACTATCGCCACACGATAGCTGGCTGGTGATACGTGGAGTAGAAACGCTGCACCTGCGCGTGAAAGAACATAGCCGCAACGCCCAAATAGTAGCCGAATACCTGCAAAAGCACCCGGCAGTAAATGCTGTATACTACCCTGGCCTAAAGACACATGTAAACCATGATATTGCAGCCCGGCAGCAGAGTGGATTTGGCGGTATTGTGTCCTTCACGCTGAAGCAGGATACTGAGGATGCTGCAAAGAAGGTGGTGACAGGCACTAAGTACTTTAAACTGGCCGAAAGCTTGGGGGGTGTAAAAAGCCTGCTGTGCCATCCCGCTACCATGACGCACAAAAGCATACCTGTAGACAAACGGCAGGCAGCCGGTGTAGCTGATAGCCTAATACGTCTAAGCGTTGGCCTGGAAGATGCCGAAGACCTGATCAAAGACATAGAGCAGGCGCTGAATAAGGTTACAGTTGTCAACCGCAAAGAAGTAACCCTGCTGTAACAACAGGCATCACATTGCTTCATTTCTGTAAATTCCATGAGGCAGGCATTCAATCACATTCCATCACATTTTTCACATTTCAACACATTATCTACCATGTCTATACAAAATCAACAAACAAAACTGAACATAGGCCTCTTTGGCTTTGGCGTAGTGGGCGAAGGCCTTTACAAAGTACTGGCACATACGCCTACACTCAATGCGCAGATAAAGAAAGTGTGCATCAAGCACGCTGATAAAAAAAGGAATGCACCGGCAGGACTGTTCACAACCAATGCAAGCGAACTACTCAATGATGTTGATATCAATGTGATCATAGAGCTGATAGACGATGCTGATGCGGCATACCGCATTGTAACCACTGCACTGGCCGGCAAAAAAGCTGTTGTAAGCGCGAACAAGAAACTGATCGCCAACCACATCGAGGAACTCATAGCCCTGCAACAGCAGCATGATGTACCCTTCCTGTATGAGGCCGCATGTTGTGCCAGTATACCCGTCATCCGCAACCTGGAGGAGTATTACGACAACGACCTTCTGCAAAGCATCAGCGGTATCGTGAATGGCTCAACCAACTACATACTCACCAAGGTATTTGAGGAGCAGAAAACATTTGACCAGGCGTTGCTGCAAGCACAGCAGGAGGGATTCGCGGAAAGCGACCCATCACTGGATGTGAATGGTATAGATGCAGTGAACAAGCTAAGCATATTGCTCACCCATGCTTATGGCGTTATTGCCAACCCGGCAGAAATAGTGCATACCGGCATACAGAACCTGCATGCCGATGATGCAGCTTTTGCCAAAGAGAAGGGTTATGAGATAAAACTCGTAGCACAGGCGCACAAGCTACAGGATGGCAAGGTGGCAGCATTTGTACTGCCACAGTTTGTAAAGAACAGCCAGCTATGCACCGTGAAGAATGAATACAACGGCGTGGTGATAGAAAGCAGCCTGGCAGATAAGCAATTCTTTTATGGCAAGGGTGCGGGTGGCTACCCTACTGCTTCTGCGGTTCTGAGCGACCTATCGGCTCTGCGCTACAACTACCGCTACGAATACAAGAAGCTGCTGTACCAGACACCATCTGAAGCCACCAATGACTTTTACCTGAAAGTTACCATCAGCTTCAAAGGCCTGTTTCATGTGCAGCACGAGCGGTTTGACAAGATATACGAATGGAGCAGCAATGAGAATCGTTGCCACATAACGGGTGTCCTCCATTTCTCTGAATTGCTGAAAGATGATTGGTGGAAGCAGGTTGGCGTGTCTATTATCCTATCTCCGGAGGGGATAATAGAGGGTTATATGCCGGAGAAGGTAAGTGAAGGAGTGGAGTTTGTGGAGGCGGTTGGATAATGCTTGTATAACTATATGTTCAGATTAGAACTTTTAGAAAGTTCTAATCTGACTATTGATCATCAATCACCTGCTACATTTTCAGTCGCCACAATATTTCTAAGCCATACTGTCTGTAATTATCATATTTATATGACAATTATTCCGAATGATTATTTTGGAACGTTTTTTATGGCTATAGTAGTATGAACTTAAACAACTTTACTATAAAGTCACAGGAAATTGTGCAACAGGCACAGCAACTGGCATTTAACGATCAAAGTCCGGCTATAGAAACGGCACATCTGCTGAAGGCGTTGCTAAATGACAATGAGGGGCCAGTATCTTACCTGCTCAAAAAGAACAATGTGAACATAGGCTTTGTGGAAACAAAGCTGGACGAACAGATCAAGCGCCTGCCCAAGATGCAGGGCGGCGAACCTGCGCAAAACATAGGCCGTGAGGCGAACAGCGCATTGCTGCGCACCGCCAATATCATGAAGACCTTTGGCGATGAGTTTGTAACGCCGGAGCATATCCTCATTGCTATATTGCAGGTAAATGATGATACCGGCAAACTGCTGAAGGATGCCGGGCTATCTGAAAAAGGCTTGACCGCAGCCATAAAGGAATTGCGTAAGGGGGGTACAGTAAACTCCCAGACATCGGACCAGCAATACAATGCCCTGCAACGCTACAGCAAGAACCTGAACGAGATGGCCCGCAACGGCAAGCTCGATCCTGTTATAGGCCGCGATGAAGAAATTAGGCGCACCCTGCATATACTCTCCCGCCGGTCTAAGAACAACCCGATACTTGTGGGTGAACCCGGTGTAGGTAAGACTGCTATTGTGGAGGGCCTGGCGCATCGCATCATTAATGGCGATGTACCAGATAACCTGAAATCAAAGATCATCTTTGCGCTGGATATGGGCTCGCTGATGGCGGGCGCCAAATACCGGGGAGAATTTGAAGAAAGGCTGAAATCAGTGATCAAAGAGGTGACCGAAAGTGATGGCGCTGTGATCCTGTTTATAGACGAGATACATACCCTGATAGGCGCAGGAGCCATGGAAGGCGCAATGGATGCCGCCAACATACTAAAACCTGCCCTGGCACGCGGCGAGCTGCGTGCTATAGGCGCTACCACCCTTACGGAGTATCAAAAATATTTTGAGAAAGACAAGGCGCTAGAAAGGCGTTTTCAGAAGGTGCTGGTGGATGAACCGAGCCCGGAAGATGCCATATCCATACTACGTGGGTTAAAGGACAGGTACGAAAGCCACCACAGGGTACGCATTAAGGATGAGGCTATTATAGCTGCGGTGGAATTATCGCATAGATATATAACAGACCGTTTTTTACCGGATAAGGCGATAGACCTTATAGATGAGAGTGCCGCCAAGCTGAAGCTGGAGCTTAACTCTATGCCCGAAGCGCTGGATGAACTGGAACGTAAGATTCGCCAGTTGGAGATAGAGCGCGAGGCCATAAAAAGAGAAAAAGACGATGTGAAACTGAAAGAGCTGAGCCAGGATATATCGCTGCTTGCCGTACAGCGGGATACGCTGAAAGCAAAGTGGCTGGAAGAAAAAGACATTGTAGATAAGATAAATAAAGCCAAGACCAACCTGGAGCAACTGAAACTGGAAGCCGAACAGGCAGAACGCGAAGGCAATTATGGCCGCGTGGCCGAGATACGGTATGGAAAGGTGCAGCAGGAGCAGGCTGTGATAGACGATATGTCGAAGCAACTGAGCGAGATGGACAGCCAGCACAAGCTGCTGCTGAAAGAAGAAGTAGATGCGGAAGACATAGCTGAGAATGTAGCCAAAGCAACCGGTATACCCGTACAAAGAATGCTAACCAGCGAGCGCGAAAAATTGCTCAACCTGGAAGACGAGTTGCACAAGCGCGTGATAGGCCAGGAAGAAGCCATAACGGCGGTATCAGATGCTATACGCCGTGGCCGTGCAGGTTTGCAGGACCCGCGCAAGCCGATAGGATCGTTCATATTCCTGGGCACTACAGGTGTGGGCAAAACAGAGCTGGCTAAGGCGCTTGCAGAAATACTCTTTGACGATGATTCCATGATGACCCGCATAGACATGAGCGAATACCAGGAGAAACATAGTGTGAGCCGACTGGTAGGCGCGCCTCCCGGCTATGTGGGCTATGACGAAGGCGGACAGCTAACCGAGGCCGTGCGCAGGAAACCCTATTCCGTGATACTGCTTGATGAAATAGAGAAAGCGCACCCTGATGTATACAATGTATTGCTACAGGTGCTGGATGATGGCCGTCTTACGGATAACAAAGGTCGCGTAGTAAATTTCAAGAACACCATCATCATCATGACGAGCAACCTGGGCAGTCACATTATACAGGAAAACTTTGCCGATCTTAAAGATAAGGATATAGACACCGTGATGGATGCCACTAAAGACCAGGTGACGGAATTATTGAAGCAGACATTGCGACCTGAATTCCTGAACCGTATAGATGACATCATATTGTTCCATCCGTTGATGAAGAAGGAGATAAAGGGCATCATCCGTATACAGTTGCAACAGTTGCAGAAACAATTATTGGCACAGGGCATAGACCTCCAGTTCACTGATTATGCGCTGGATTACCTGGTGCAGCGTGGCTTTGACCCGCAATATGGCGCAAGGCCGCTCAAAAGGGTGATACAAAAAGACATCATCAATATGCTGAGCAGAAAGATCATAGGCGGCGAGATAGAC